>JAOJBP010000004.1 GCA_028228555.1 Candidatus Thioglobus sp.
TAAGTATAATTAGTCTTTTTTTGCATTAAAGGAAATCATAAATATGCCATCACGCAGAGATCTAGCGAACGCGATTCGTGCCCTAAGTATGGACGCAGTTCAAAAAGCAAATTCAGGTCATCCAGGTGCTCCAATGGGTATGGCAGATATTGCTGAAGTGCTTTGGAACGACCACATGAAGTACAATCCAACTAGCTCTAAGTGGGCTGATCGCGATCGTTTTGTTTTATCGAACGGCCATGGCTCAATGCTTATATATTCATTACTCCATTTAACGGGTTTTGAATTAAGCATGGATGATATTAAAAATTTCCGTCAATTACATTCTAAAACTGCAGGCCATCCTGAGTATGGCTATGCTGAAGGTATTGAAACTACAACTGGCCCATTAGGCCAAGGTATAACCAATGCGGTTGGTATGGCAATTGCTGAGCGTACATTGGGCGCACAATTTAATAAGCCAGGCCATACAATTGTTGACCATAATACTTACGTATTTATGGGCGATGGTTGTTTAATGGAAGGCCTATCGCACGAATCATGTGCGATGGCGGGTACATTAGGTTTAGGTAAATTAATCGCATTTTGGGACGATAACGATATTTCAATTGATGGTCATATTGGTGATTGGATGGAAAAAGGCGTTCCAGGACGTTTTAACTCATACGATTGGCATGTTGTGGCAGTTGATGGCCATGATGCAGATGCAATCAGTAAAGCAATTACTGAAGCTAAGGCTGTTACTGATAAACCATCTTTAATCTGTTGTAAGACAGTTATTGGCTTTGGTTCACCAAACTTATCTGGTTCACATGATTGTCATGGTGCGCCATTAGGCGATGAAGAGATTGAAGCGACTCGTAAAGAATTAGGCTGGGATTCAGCACCATTTGAAATTCCTGCAGATATTTACGCTGGCTGGGATCATAAAGAAAAAGGCGCTACTGATGAGAGCGCTTGGAATGATGCATTTGCAGCATATAAGGCTGAGTTCCCTGCTGATGCAGCTGAATTTGAGCGTCGTATGACAGGCACACTGCCAGCTAACTTTGAAATGGAAATGGATAAGTTTATTGGCAAAACTCAAGAAGAAATGCCAAATATTGCTTCTCGTCAGGCATCTCAAAAAGCCATCGAAGCGATGGGTCCATTATTGCCAGAAATGTTTGGTGGTTCTGCTGACTTAACGGGTTCTAATTTAACCAACTGGTCAGGTACTGTTAAAGTTAATGCAGACAATGCTAATGGTAACTACATCTCTTGGGGTGTTCGTGAGTTTGGTATGGCGCACATGATGAACGGTATGGTTCTACATGGTGGTTTTAAAGTTTACGGCGCAACGTTCTTTATGTTTATGGAATTCATGCGCAATGCATTACGCATGTCTGCTTTGATGAAAATTGGTACGATTTATGTTTACACGCATGATTCTATCGGTTTGGGCGAAGATGGCCCAACTCACCAGCCAGTTGAGCAGCTTGCAACGATCCGCATGATTCCAAATTTCCAAACATGGAGAGGTTGTGATGCAATCGAATCTGCAGTATCTTGGAAAATGGCTATGTTACGTGACGATGCGCCAACGGCATTAGTGTTCTCGCGTCAAGCGCTAACACCTCAGCCGCGAACTGCTGAGCAAGTAGCTAATATTGAAAAAGGTGGTTACGTACTTAAGGATTGTGACGGCGATGCTGATATTATCTTTATTTCAACTGGTTCTGAAGTCGGTTTAGCGGTTGAAGCGGCTGATGCAATGGATGCAAATGTACGTGTGGTTTCTATGCCTTGTACAGATGCTTTTGATGAGCAAGATCAAGCTTACAAAGATTCAGTATTAACACCAGGTGTCAAGCGTGTAGCTATTGAAGCAGGTGTGGGCGATGCATGGTACAAGTATGTTGGACTAGACGGCGGCCTTGTATGCATGAAAACGTTCGGTGAGTCTGCGCCAGCAGGTGAATTATTTAAAGAGTTTGGCTTTACAGTTGACAACGTTGTTGCAACGGCTAAGAAAGTATTAGGCTAAATTAAGAATTAACTTAGGTAAGCGTGCTAAGCACATTGTCCTAGGTTTGTAAAAATTTATACCATTTGGGTATAAAGCAATAAAAGTAAAAGGAGTAGTAAAGATGACAATTAAAGTAGGTATTAACGGTTTTGGTCGTATTGGTCGCATGGCATTTCGTGCAATTAAAAAGGACTTCCCTGAATTGGAAGTAGTCGGTATTAACGACTTATTAGAGAACGATTACTTGGCATATATGCTTAAGTACGATACAGCGCAAGGCCGTTTTGACGGTGAAATAGCGGTTGAAGGTAACAACTTTATTATCGATGGTAAAAAAGTTCGTCTTTCAGCTGAACGTAACCCTGCAGACCTTAAGTGGGATGAGATTGGTGCAGAAGTTGTTATCGATTGTACGGGTTTCTTCTTAACTGAAGAATCTTGCCAAGCTCACATCGATGCAGGCGCTAAGAAAGTTGTTCAATCAGCACCATCTAAAGACGGTACGCCAATGTTTGTATATGGTGTTAACCATACTGAGTATGCTGGTCAAGCAATCGTTTCAGCTGCGTCTTGTACGACTAACTGTTTAGCACCAATTGCCAAGGTTATCAATGATAACTGGGGCTTAAAGCGTGGTTTAATGACGACAGTTCATGCGTCAACTGCAACACAAAAAACGGTTGACGGTCCTTCTATGAAGGATTGGAGAGGTGGTCGTGCAGTATTTGAAAACATTATTCCATCATCAACAGGTGCTGCTAAAGCAGTAGGCGTGGTTTTACCTGAGCTTAACGGCAAATTAACAGGCATGGCTTTCCGTATTCCTTCAGTTGACGTTTCAGTGGTTGACCTAACTTGTGAGTTAGACAAGCCTGCAACATATAAAGAGATTTGTGCAGCAATTAAAGAGGCTTCAGAAGGTTCAATGAAAGGTACATTACAATACACAGAAGACATGGTGGTTTCATCAGACTTCCGCGGTGTTAGTGCTTCTTCAATCTTTGATGCTAATGCTGGTATTGCACTTGACGATACATTTGTTAAGGTTGTTTCTTGGTACGATAATGAGTATGGTTACACATGTAACATGCTTCGTTTAGTTCAGCACATAGCTTAATATTTAAAATATCGACTTACTTTGGTAAGTCGTGTTTTATATGACAGATTTAATCATCAAAGACTCTCAACTAAGTGTTGAAGAAGTTATTGAAAAATTAAAAGAAGCGGTTCCAAACAATAAGTTTGGAATTTTGCATTCTTACGATATTAAACAAACACTAGCCTCAAAAGGCCAGACATTAAGAGAAGAATGTCATGTGTTTGAAATTTGCAATCCAGTGGTTGCAAAGAATATCCTGGAAATGGATATGGATTTGGCAAGTGTCTTACCTTGTCGAATTTCAGTATATACAAAGGATGGCGCCACTAAAGTTGGAATGGCGTCACCCACTAAACATATTGCTCAATTGACTGATTTAGACTTATCTCTAGTGATCGATCCAGTTGAGCAAGCACTGATCAATATAATTGATCAGTCAATTGCATAAAAAACTAGGAGAAAATTATGTCAGTTATCAATTTATCAGATCTAGATCTTGGCTCTAAAAAAGTTTTAATTCGTCAAGATTTAAACGTGCCTATTAAAAATGGCGTGGTAACCAGTGATAAGCGAATTAAAGCATCAGTGCCAACTATTCAGATGGCAATGAAACAAGGTGCAAAAGTATTATTAATGTCACACCGTGGCCGTCCAACAGAAGGCGAATACAGTGATGAGTTTACTTTGCAGCCTGTTGCGGATCGCTTGACAGAGATTTTAGGCGTCACAGTACGCTTAGAAAAAGACTGGTTGAATGGTGTTGACATGAAAGATGGTGAAGTTGTTTTATGTGAGAATGTACGTTTTAATGTTGGTGAAATGGCCAATGATGACGCATTATCAAAACAAATGGCCATGATGTGTGATATCTTTGCCATGGATGCATTTGGTACGGCACATCGTGCGCAGGCTTCTACACATGGTGTGGCTAAGTATGCGCCTATTGCTTGTTCTGGCCCACTACTTTCAGGCGAGCTTGAAGCATTAGGTAAGGCGCTCGATAACCCTAAGCGTCCGATGGTGGCGATTGTTGGTGGCTCTAAAGTGTCAACCAAGCTAACCGTATTAGAGTCTTTATCTAAAATTGTTGATCAGTTAGTTGTTGGTGGCGGTATTGCTAATACTTTCATTGCTGCTCAAGGCCACAATGTGGGTAAATCATTGTGTGAAAATGACCTTATTCCTACTGCACAAAAACTAATGAAGGACTGTGAGATTCCTGTTCCTACAGACGTTGTTTGTGGCAAAGAGTTTTCTGAGACAGCTGCAGCTGAAACTAAGAATGCAAATGAAGTGGTTGATGATGATATGATTTTTGATATTGGTCCAAATTCAGCTCAAGAATTAGCAGATATTATGAAAAATGCTGGCACAATCGTTTGGAATGGCCCAGTGGGTGTATTTGAGTTCGATCAGTTTGAAGGTGGTACAAAAACAATTGCAATGGCAATTGCTGAGTCTGATGCATTTTCAATTGCAGGTGGTGGTGATACACTAGCGGCAGTTGACAAATATGATATTGAAGACAAGGTTAGCTACATCTCAACTGGTGGCGGCGCATTTTTAGAATTCTTAGAAGGTAAAAAACTACCAGCAGTGGAAATTCTAGAGCAAAGAGCAGCGGAGTAACGCTTGATAAGAAGAACTAAAATCTTAGCAACACTGGGTCCAGCAACGGATAGACCTGGTGTTTTAGACAGTATTCTAAAAGCAGGTGTTAATGTTGTGCGTATTAACTTCTCTCATGGCTCTGAAGAAGAGCATTTGGGCAGAGTTAAGGCAGTTCGTGATTGGGCTGAAGCTAATGACACTTATATTGGTGTATTGATGGACTTGCAAGGGCCAAAAATTCGAATTGCTTCTTTTAAAGATGGCCTTAAGATCACTTTAAATAATGGTGATTTTTTTGCTTTAGATGCTGAGAAAGATAAGTTGTTAGGCGATCAAGCATCCGTTGGAATTGCCTACAAAAAACTACCTCAAGAAGTTAAGCCGGGCAACATTCTAATTCTAGATGATGGCAAAATCATTCTAGAAGTTATTGATATTAAAGGTAGTAAAATTAACACCACTGTAATTCAAGGCGGAGTTTTATCTGACAAGAAGGGTATAAACTTGCGTGGTGGAGGTCTGTCAGCTAATGCATTAACCGAAAAAGATAAAAAAGATATTTTTACTGCAGCGAAAGCAAAGGCTGATTATGTCGCTTTATCATTTCCAATTAGCGGTGATGATGTTCGTGAAACTAAAGATTTATTAGTTAAGGCTAATTGTGAAGCTGGCGTGATTTCAAAGATTGAACGTGCCGAAGCATTAGAAGAAGACACCATTCAAGATATTATTAACGAGTCTGCCGGAATTATGGTGGCTCGTGGTGATTTGGGTGTTGAAATTGGTGATGCACAATTACCGGCACAGCAAAAACGTCTTATTCAAATGGCACGAGAAAATGATCGTATTGTTATAACTGCAACTCAAATGCTTGACTCAATGATTGAGAGCCCAATTCCAACACGTGCTGAAGTATTTGATGTTGCTAACGCAGTACTTGACGGTACTGATGCAGTGATGCTTTCAGCAGAAACAGCGGCAGGAAATTTTCCTGAAAATTCAGTACGCACTATGGCAGAAGTTTGCCTTGAAGCTGAAAAAAACCGAATTGCCAAGGAATCGCAGCATAGATTAAATGAATCATTTGAACATGTTGATGAGACTATCGCTATGAGTGCTATGTACGCTGCTAATCATTTAGGGGCAAAGGTTGTAGCATCGTTGACTCAGACAGGAAAGACAGCAATGTGGATGTCGAGAATTAGTTCTGGTATTTCAATTTACGCAATGTCAGATGATATTAGAACATTGCGCAAAGTTACTCTGTACCGTGGAGTATATCCATGTGGCATTGATAAAGATACCTGCTCAGACTGGTCAGATGTTAATCAGAAGGTTATTGATACACTCACTCAAAAAAGTGTTGTTGAAGATGGAGATTTGGTAGTATTGACCAAAGGTATGTACAAAGATAAATCAGGTGGAACCAACATGATGAAAATTCTTCGTGTCGGCGACTCTAACTATTAAAAAAAGTAATCAAGTAAAGGAGAAAATATGTTAATTTCATTAAGAGAGTTATTAGATCACGCAGCAGAAAATGGTTATGGAATGCCTGCATTTAACGTTAATAATATGGAGCAGGTTCATGCAATCATGCAAGCTGCAGATAGAACTAATTCGCCAGTTATTATGCAGGGTTCTGCAGGTGCTAGGGGTTATGCAGGCGAGCCGTTCTTACGTCACTTAATTATTGCAGCAACTGAGATGTACCCACATATCCCAGTAGTAATGCATCAAGATCATGGTTCAGAGCCGGCAGTATGTTTGCGTTCGATTCAGTCAGGTTTCTCATCAGTAATGATGGACGGTTCTTTAGAGGCAGATTGTAAAACACCAGCTTCATTTGAGTACAACGTTGCAGTAACTGCTGAAGTTGTTAAAATGGCACACGCAGGTGGCGTCTCTGTAGAAGGTGAGCTGGGTTGTTTAGGCTCACTTGAAACAGGTGAAATGGGCGAAGAAGATGGCCACGGTGCTGAAGGTAAATTAGACCTTGATATGCTGTTAACTTCTGTTGAAGAAGCTGCTGATTTTGTTAGAGCAACTAATGTTGATGCCTTAGCAATTGCGATTGGTACTTCACACGGTGCTTACAAATTTACTAAAGAGCCGGATGGTGAAATTCTACGTATTGACCGTATTAAAGAAATTCACACACGTTTACCAAATACACACTTAGTGATGCATGGCTCTTCTTCAGTGCCACAAGAATGGTTAGAAATCATTAACTCGCATGGTGGTGATATGGGGCAAACTTACGGTGTACCGGTATCTGAAATTCAAGAAGGTATTAAGAATGGTGTACGTAAAGTAAACATTGATACAGATTTGCGTATGGCCTCAACGGGTGCAGTGCGTAAGCATTTGATTGAAAATACATCAAACTTTGATCCGCGTAAGTTCTTAAAAGATTCAACAAATGCAATGTCTGAAATCTGTGCTGCACGTTTTGAAGCTTTCGGTTCAGCCGGTCAAGCTGATAAAATCAAGGTATCTTCATTAGATACAATGAGTCAAAGATACGCATCAGGTGAGTTAGACGCTAACATTAAGTAAGCGCCTAAAGATCAAGTATCAGAAGGGCTCGTTTATAACGGGCCTTTTTTTATTACCAAGGAAAGTAAATGAGTCAAAAACCACATTATTCAGTCATTGTTATTGGTGGCGGTCATGCAGGAACAGAAGCAGCGCTTGCCTCTGCTCGTATGGGCGTTGATACGCTACTCATTTCTCATAACATTGAAACCTTAGGGCAAATGAGCTGTAACCCCGCTATTGGTGGAATTGGAAAAGGGCATTTGGTTAAAGAGATTGATGCAATGGGTGGGGCCATGGCACGAGCTATTGACAAATCTGGCATTCAGTTTCGAACTTTGAATGCATCTAAAGGCCCTGCTGTTCGAGCAACACGCGCTCAAGCTGATAGAGTCTTGTATAAAGCAGCTATTCGTTATGCATTAGAAAATCAAGAGAACTTGACCTTATTCCAGCAAGCGGTTGATGACTTGGTAATTAAAAACGATGTCGTCACTGGTGTGGTAACCCAAATGGGATTAACCTTTAGTGCGGATAAGGTAATTTTAACTTCTGGTACTTTTTTGGGCGGCATCATTCATATCGGCCAAAAGAATTTTCAAGGCGGTCGTGCAGGTGATGCGCCCTCTAATCCGCTATCTAAAAAATTACGTGAATATGACCTTGGTGTTGGTCGTTTAAAAACCGGCACACCACCCAGATTAGATGGGAGGACGTTAGATTTTTCTCTCATGGAGGAGCAAAAAGGAGATCAGCCAATACCTAGCTTCTCTTTTATGGGCAAACATTCTGATCATCCAGATCAGATCTCATGCTTTATTACACATACAAATGAAAAAGCACATGATTTCATCCGTGCCGGTTTAAAAGATTCTCCAATGTATACAGGCAACATTGAAGGCATTGGCCCGAGATATTGTCCATCAATTGAAGATAAAGTTGTTCGTTTTGCAGAGCGTAATTCTCATCAAATTTTTGTTGAACCTGAAGGTCTAACGACCAATGAAGTTTATCCAAATGGTATTTCGACCTCGTTGCCATATGAGGTTCAAGTAGACTTTATTCATTCAATTAAAGGCTTTGAAAATGCACAAATTGTGCGCCCAGGCTATGCGATTGAGTATGACTTTTTTGACCCACGTGGTTTAAAGCAAACATTGGAAGTTAAACGCATTAAGAATTTGTATTTTGCCGGCCAAATTAATGGCACAACAGGCTATGAAGAAGCCGCAGCCCAAGGAATGCTAGCAGGTATTAATGCAGCGTGCGCGATCCAGGGTAAAGAAGCATGGATACCTAAGCGTGATGAGAGCTATATAGGTGTTATGGTGGATGATCTGATCACCAAAGGTACTAATGAGCCATACCGTATGTTTACATCTAGAGCGGAGTATCGATTACTTTTACGTGAAGATAATGCAGACGAACGTCTAACACCTGTGGCTAGAAAATTGGGATTGATTGGCGAGGATAGATACCGAATATTTGAGCAAAAATATGCAACGATTAATCAAGAAAAACAACGTCTAGAAACTACCTGGGTGCAAGCGAATGATGTTCAGGCAAGTAAAGTGCTGGGCCAAGAGCTTAGCCATGAATATTCTTTATCCGAACTACTTAAGCGCCCTACAATTGATTACAAAATTCTAAGGCAGATTGATTCTGGAAAGCCTTATTTGGACGATGAAAAGCTCATTGGCGTGGTTGAAAACAACATCAAGTATGCAGGCTACATTAAACGTCAGACGGAAGAGATTGAAAAATACCGAAAAAATGAAAATACTGCGCTACCGGCTAGCATGGATTACCACACCATTCAAGCCTTATCTACTGAAGTGCGTCAAAAGCTAACCCAGTATCAGCCTGAGACGATTGGCCAGGCAAGTCGAATACAGGGTATTACGCCCGCTTCTATTTCTATTTTATTGATTTATCTTAAAACTTATAAGAAAACATGACAGATACAGCGTTATTGATAGCAGGTGCAAAAAAAATGAACATTAATCTTGATGAAGTTCAAGCATCAAAGTTAATGCAGTATTTAGAGCTTATTATCAAGTGGAATAAAACAGTTAATTTAAGTGCTATTCGACATCTAGAGGAGGGAGTTAAAAAACATTTATTAGACAGTCTTTCTGTGATGCCCTATATTACAAAAGAGCCATTACTAGATGTAGGCTCTGGTGCTGGCTTACCAGGGATTGTGATTAGTATTATGAAGCCAGAGCTTAGAGTTACGGTGCTAGATACAGTTGGTAAAAAATGCCGTTTTATGCAATTTGCTAAAACAAATCTAGGATTAAAAAACCTAACCGTTGTTCATCAGCGAGTTGAGAGTTATGTTGCTGAACAATGTTTTGGTCAGATTACTTCCAGAGCATTTGCAGAGGTCGATAAAACCTTAAGCCTCACTCAGCACTTATTGTGTGATAATGGTCATTATTTACTGATGAAAGGAAACCACTTTGAGAATGAAATGCTTGAAAATTTTACAGTTCAAGCGCATCAAGTAAGCGTGCCTTATGTATCAGATCAGCGTTATTTTTTAGAAATAAAACCCAATTAAATATGAAAAAAATCTTTTATTATTTGTTAATAGTTATAGTTATTAGTGTTGTCTTTTTTGTCACCTTATTTGACACAATTGCCAAAAATGTTGCCGAAACTTATGCACAAAAATTACTTGGTACCACTGTTAGCGTCGCTGAATTTAGGAGTGACTGGGATCAGGCCAAGGTGAATATTGATTTTATTGAGGTTGCAAATCCAGCCAACTTTTTAAATAAAAATGCCTTTGTTTTAAATCACTTAAGCGCCTCTTTATCCGAAAAAACTCATGATGAGCTAGTAGTATTAGAGCGGCTTGAGTTTGACGGATTGCTATTTACATTGGAACAAAATAATGATCAGGTAAATTTGGTCGAAATATTAAAGCAGTTAAATCGGCAGCCACAAGTTGCAAATCAAAAACCATCGATCGATCACTCTTCAGAACATGAGCCTAATCATGAAGAATCTTTTCGAGTAAAAATTAATCAACTTAAGTTTGTCAATACTCAACTATTTGTTGATACCAAATGGTTTAAAGAGACTATTGTTGTGCCAGATGTTATTATTAATAACTTTGGTGGACAAAATGGCATTCCATTAGCGAAGATTGGTTCAGAGATTATGAAGGTTGCCTTAACCCGTATTCAAGCTGAAGTTGAAAAGAAAGGGTTAAAACTCAGTGAGCAAGAGATTAAAGAAAGTGCGCGCCGTCAACTTGAAGGAAAGCTAAATACCCTAACCAATGATTTAGATGGTAAAGCCAAAAATTGGCTTAAAAAGCTAGGCTTATAATATGCATATTATTGATTCACATTGCCATATAGACCGTGTTGATTTTGAACAGTTTGGTGGCAGTGTCGACAGCATGCTTGCACAAGCACAGGAGCTTTCTGTTAAGGAGTTTCTTTGTGTTTGTATTGATTTAGAGCATTTTGATGAGGTATTTTCATTAGCCAAAAATCATGCGCAAATCTACGCTTCAGTGGGTGTGCATCCTACTGAACAAGAAGGTAAAGATCCAACTATTGATGAATTGTTGACACTTGCAGATGACGATAATATTATCGCCATTGGTGAAACGGGGCTTGACTATTTCCATGTTGAAAAAGAGACTGCTGATTGGCAGCGAGATCGTTTTAGGCGCCATATTGCTGCGTCAAACCAATCAGGTAAGCCAATGATTATTCACACGCGTGAAGCCAAGCAAGATACCATTAGAATCATGACAGAAGAGAAAGCGAATGCTGGTGTTATGCACTGTTTTTCTGAGGATTGGGAGACGGCTAAAGCGGCACTAGATTTAGGTTTTTATATTTCATTTTCTGGCATTATCACTTTTAAAAGTGCCCAAGCGTTACGTGACGTGGCTAAAAAAGTACCCGCTGATCGTTTACTTGTAGAAACAGATGCTCCTTATTTGACGCCGGTACCTAATAGAGGAAAACCAAATTCTCCTGCATACACTTATTATGTTGCGCAAAAGTTAGCCGAAATTAGAGGTGTGAGCATCGAAGAAATTGCTAGCACAACTACTGACAACTTTAATCGTTTGTTTTTCTCAAAATAATGGCTGTTTCTTTTCAAACAATTGATGAATTTTCTCAAGGACAACGCCTAGATAATTTTTTAGTTAAGATTCTTAAGGGCGTTCCAAAATCTCATATTTATCGTGTTATTCGTAAAGGGGAAGTTCGAGTTAACAAGGGTAGAAAAAAAGCAGATTATAAGCTTGAGATAAATGATATTGTTCGCGTACCACCCGTTAGTGTTAATGAAAAGAAGACGACACATGTCTCTGATAGTCTAAAAAAGATACTGCTAGATTCAATTATTTATGAAGACAAAGGTTTGTTAATCATCAATAAGCCAAGTGGTGTCGCTGTTCATAGTGGCAGTGGTGTCGATACGGGTGTAATTGAAGTGTTAAGATCAGTTTACAAAGGTCCTATTGAGTTAGTTCATCGCCTAGATCGTGCAACCTCAGGCGTATTGTTAATTGCCAAAAAACGTAGCGTGCTTAAAAATTTACATGAGCAATTGTTCCAGCATGAGATGGAAAAGAGATACACCGCTTTGGTTAAAGGTGTTTGGTCAAAAAAACGCCACACTATTGATGCGCCACTTCACCAAAACTCTAGATACGCAGTTGTGGATAGCAAAGGTAAGCATTCAGTTAGTCATTTTCAGCCACTTAAAAACTTTACCAAGGATGATTTTTCCGCCTCTTTAGTGGAAGTCACCATTGAAACGGGGCGTACTCATCAAATACGTGCACATGCTAAATATGCCGAACATGCTATAGCTTGTGATGATAAATATGGTGATAAAGAATTTGACCGTCAAGTAAAGTTTCGCGGGCTTAAGCGTTTATTTTTGCATGCACACCAGCTTACTTTTACCAATCCATTAACGGGCGATATTCAAAAAGTTCAAGCGCCTTTATCAAAAGAGTTACAAGAGTTTCTAGCTAAACTATGAATCCTTACTTTCGCCTAATGCGTTTGGATAAGCCAGTGGGTATTTATCTGCTCTTATGGCCAACTTTATGGGCATTATTTTTAGCAGCAGGTGGCTGGCCATCAATTGAGTTGATTGGTATTTTTGTTGCAGGTGTTGTATTGATGCGTTCTGCCGGTTGCGTGATTAATGATTATGCGGATCGCAAGATTGATCATTTGGTTGAGCGCACAAAACATAGACCCATCACATCTGGTGAAATCTCACCATCAAAAGCATTGCTGTTATTTTCAGCTTTGATCTTAATTGCTTTTGGATTGGTTTTATTAACCAATTCACTGACCGTTAAGTTGGCTTTCATTGCTGCTTTTTTAGCCACGTTGTATCCATTTACTAAGCGTTGGACCCACCTACCTCAGCTAGTTTTAGGCGCTAGTTTTGCCATGAGTGTGCCCATGGCTTTTTCAGCAACTATTGGTGATGTGCCTGTAAGTGCCTGGTGGATTTTTGTTGCCACACTTATTTGGACAGTCATTTATGACACGATGTACGCTATGTCAGATCGAGATGAAGATCTAAAAATCGGGGTTAAGTCAACCGCAATTTTATTTGCGCAGTATGATCGAATAATTCTTGCCGGACTGCAAATTGGGCTGATCATCGTCCTATTAAAAATTTCAGAAATTTTCGAAATGAGTGTTTTTTATGATATTTCAGTTATTTTTAGTGCAATATTAATGATTTATCATCAATTTTTAATCAAAAATCGAAAAAAAAAGGCCTGTTTTCAAGCTTTTTTGCATAATAATTACATAGGTTGGGTGATTTTTATCGGAATTGTGCTATCGACTACCCAATAAGTGCTTTATCGCTAAAAATTTCGTATTTTTTTAAAATATAATGTTTTAAATACTATTTTTTTTGCATTTATTCATTATTTACAAGTAAGTAGTTAAGACATAAAAGTACCAAAAAAACCCGCCGTAAGGCGGGTTTTTTTTGGCTTAGAAGAAAGCTAAATACCCCTAAGTAATTCATTAATACTCGTTTTAGAACGCGTTTTCGCATCTACTTGTTTAACGATTACCGCACAGTAAAGAGAGTAACTACCATCTTTAGATGGAAGGTTTCCAGATACAACAACTGAACCTGCAGGAATGCGACCGTAAGTAACTTCACCCGTTTCACGATTGAAAATCTTAGTCGATTGACCAATGTAAACACCCATTGAAATAACCGAACCCTCTTCGACAATGACACCTTCAACAACTTCTGATCGAGCACCGATAAAACAATTATCTTCAATAATGGTTGGACTGGCTTGTAATGGTTCTAGTACGCCACCAATGCCAACTCCACCCGATAGGTGAACGTTTTTACCAATTTGTGCACATGAACCCACAGTTGCCCAGGTGTCAACCATTGTGCCAGAGTCAACATATGCGCCAATATTAACGTATGAAGGCATAAGAACAGTATCTTTCGCAATGAATGATCCACGACGTGCACTTGCAGGCGGAACAACTCGTACGCCTGTTGCTTTAAATTCCTGCTCCGTTAGGTTAGCAAATTTAGACTGAACCTTGTCGTAGTATTGGGTAAAGCCACCCTGCATAGGGGCATTATCTTCAATTCTGAAAGAAAGTAAGACTGCTTTTTTAAGCCATTCATTGACTATCCAGTCACCTACGCCTTGCTGCTGCGCAACACGCGCTTCACCTGAGTCAAGCATACGAATTGCTTCATTAACAGCTTGTTTCACTTCTGGTGTGACATTTTGTGGGTTGATGTTTGCTCTATCTTCAAAAGCAGCTTCAATAATCTCTTTCATAGTATGTTCTGTCGTAAAAATTGAACATTATATCAGATGCATTATTTCAATAGTTACTGGCAGTTTTATGAGTTTTAATTGATTGAAATCAAGATAATAAAACTGAATAATGTTATTATGTTGCAGTTCTTTTTAACATCGACGATATAGCCATGAGCGATAATAAGATTCAACTTGAAAATTTGTATGAGGAAGGCGGCCATTGGGTTCAAAACCTAGGTGATGAAACAATTCATGCAAAGCGAATGGGTGGAAAATTTCGCAATCTTAAGTGGTTAGCGATGATAGTTTGGGCGCCTTTCTTTATAGGCCCATATATAACTTGGAATGATAAGCAAGCTATTTTGTTTGACACGGAGCATAGACAATATCACCTATTTGATATTACTATCTTTCCACAAGATATTTGGATGCTCACTATGGTGCTGCTATTTTTAGCTATTTTACTAGCCGCCATGACCACTGTATTAGGTCGCGTTTTTTGTGGCTACTTCTGCTTTCAAACAGTTTGGACTGATATTTTCAGTTGGGTAGAAACTAAAGTCGAAGGCCCTCCACTTAAACGACGTAAACTAGATAAATCACCAATGAGTTTTTTCAAGCTTAAGGTTAAATTTATTAAACATACCATCTGGATGTCAATCGCTCTAGTTTCAGGCGTGACTTGGATGTTGTATTTTGGCGTTAGTTGGGCAGATTATTTTAATGCAAACATCAGTGTAACTACCCTCACTATTACGGTAGTTATTACTTTAGGCGCTTATATTTTTGCAGGCTTTATGCGCGAGCAAACATGTCTATGGGTTTGTCCATATGCTCGAATCCAGGGTGCTATGGTAGACAGTCAAAGTATCATGCCAACTTATGATCACTACCGTGGTGAGAGTCGTGGCAAGCTTAAAAAGGGTGATTTTGTTGATGGTAATGGTGACTGTATTGATTGTCATCAGTGTGTCGCTGTTTGTCCAACGGGCGTTGACATTCGTAAAGGCCAAGAATATGGGTGTATCACATGTGGTTTGTGCATTGATGCCTGTGATGTGGTGATGGAGAAAGTAGGAAAGCCAACAGGCTTGATTCGCTACACTTCCTTAGCTGAAATGAAGTTTAATCAAGAACCAAAGTCTTTATATAAAAGACCAAGAGTTATTGTCTACAGCTTAATTTTAGTTTCTGCTTTATCCATTCTAACTTATGGCATGAGTTCATTGGCCTCGATAGACTTAAAAGTTTTGCATGATAGGCAGCCATTATTTGTCAAGTTATCAGATGGCTCTATTCGGAATAAATACGAACTTAAAGTGATGAATAAAACTGATAAAGATATGCAGGTCGACATTAGTTTTAAGAGTCCAATTAAAGGACTTAAGTCAAAAGATACGCTAGACACAGTTATGATCCCAACAGGTAATGTTAAATCTATTTATGTCTATCTATCTGCTTATGAAAATAATGTGGGCGATGATTATGAGGTAACATTTGTGGTTAAAGGTGAGAAATCTATATTAGAATACAAAACTTCATTTTTCACTCCGAGAAGCATGCGATGACCATTCAAAAATCTCCAATTATGATGCTAATGCTAGTTTTGTTTGTTGCATTGGTTGGTGCGACAGTTTGGCGCATTATAACGGCAATAGAAACTCATCCAGGCTTGGTGGTGGCTGATGCCTACGAAACCGGTGAGCGTTATGGAAATACCTTAAAGAAGCGTGATGAGTTAATTCAGCAGGGCTGGAAATTAGAGCTGACATTACCTGAAATTGTTACTCATGGCGTTAAGCAAACCTATCGTGCTATCAGCACTAAACAAGACGTACGTCTTAATAAAGCCGACGCCATTGCTTATTTTTATAGACCTTTGGAAATGAAGCATGATTATTCAATGCCGATGATAAAAACCGATGATGGCGCCTACCAATTAGAGACGACACTCCCCCTTAAAGGGCGCTGGGATTTATTGGTTGAAATATCTAAAGGTAGCTTCTTGCAGCAAAATTCTGCACGGATGTTTGCTCAATAAAATGCTTTAATCTTCATGACAATGATTGTGGTGATGTTCATAGGTTGCCATGAGTTCATCCATTTGGTCGGCAAATAAATCATTAAACTGAGAGTCTTTCAAAATCGAATCAGGCTGCCCCATGCAGCAAATATGGTGATATAGACAAAGTACCTGAGTCGACTCTTTCATCACCCGGTGTAAGTCATGCGAGACCATCAATACTGCACAGCCCTGTTGCTGATGAATATCCTGAATAAGTTTGTATAGATGCATCTGACCATTAACATCTAAATTCTGAGCAGGCTCATCCAGAATAAGCACATTAGGCTTTGCCAACAAAGCTCTTGCGAGCAAAACACGTTGCATTTCACCACCCGATAAACTTTTTAATTCATTCTTGAGGATCGACTCAATACCCGTTAATTTTGCAGTATCTTTTAGAAACGCTAGCTCTGTTTTTTGATTAAGCTGTAAAAATCCACTCACCGTAATAGGGATGAATTCGTTAGGGATAAATTTTTGTGGAGTGTAGCCTAGGCGAATTTTGCTTGATTTTTTAACCTTGCCTGATTCCGGTTTGATTAGACCTAATAGAATTTTAATTAAAGAGCTTTTACCAGCACCATTTGGCCCAATCAAGGTGATAAATTCACCTGCTTTAAGATCAAAGCTAACCTGATCGAGAACTGATTTCCCATGATGGCTCAGACTAACTTGATCGACATGGATGAGAACTTCTGACATAAGGCTAATAATTACTAAAGTAATGTTATTTTACAACTTAAGCAGTGACTAAAAATTGGTAAAATTAGGCGTATGTCACACAAGCTAATATTACTAGATGGCTCGGCGTTTTTATTCCGAGCATACTTCTCTACATTGAAACAAAACTTAAGCAATCAAGAGGGATTCCCAACGGGTGCAATATTTGGCGTGGTTAATGCTGTTAAGCATCTGCAAAGGAAATTCCCTGAAGCAAAATTAATCGCTATTTTTGACGCAAAAGGCAAGAACTTTCGACATGACATATACCCTGAATATAAAGCGCACAGAAAGCCCGCTGATCAAGAGCTGATTATGCAAATTGAGCCTTTGTATGAGATCATTCGCGCCATGGGTTTTCATTTCATGTGTGTTCCTGGTGTAGAGGCTGATGATGTGATTGCAACCTTGAGTCGTTGCGCAGATCAAAATAATATAAAAACCGTTATTGCGAGCGGTGATAAGGATTTAATGCAGCTTGTGGGTGATAATATCTCTCAACTAGATATGACGGGGACTACTTATAATCGCGAAGGTGTGATTGAAAAAATGGGTGTTGCGCCTGAAAAGATTCTTGATTTATTAGCACTCACTGGCGATAGTGCGGATAATATTCCAGGTGTGCCAAGCGTTGGCCCAAAAACCGCCATTAAGTGGCTTGCGTCTTATCAAGATATTGATGGTATTAAAAACCATGCTGATGAAATCAAAGGTAAAGTAGGTGAAAAGTTACGAGATAATTTTGATTTATTAGACTTATCACATCGATTGGTGAGTTTGAAATTTGACGTGGATTTGCCGTGTAATATTTTAGAGAGCGAGCCTGGTGAAGATAGTGTTAAATTGGCTGATTTATATCAGCAGTATGGATTTTCTATGTGGCTCAGGCAATTAGGAGATGTAGGTGCGCTCTCTTCAAGCAATGTCGCTGAACAGCCTCATGAGACCTCAAAGCCTGCACAAAATCTTCTAAAAGGCTATTCACAAACTACCATTCTGGATGAAACGGTTTTTACCAATATGGTTGAGCGCTTAAAGCGATGTGACAGTTTTGTGGTTGATTTGGAAACCGATTCACTTGATTACATGAATGCAAAAATTGTGGGCTGGGTATTTTTAATTGACCATGACAGCTTCTACATTCCAGTCATGCATAATTATCTAGATGCGCCTAAGCAACTTAATTTTTCACAAGTTATGGATACTCTAAAACCTATTTTGGAAGATGCGAGTATTGGTAAAGTGGGGCAAAATCTTAAATATGATGCCCATGTTTTGGCCAATTATCAAATTGAGTTAAATGGTATTTCGGATGACACTATGGTGAAATCCTATGTGCTAAATTCAGTGGCAACCCGGCACAACATGGATGACTTGTCTGAGCACTATCTTAACCACCAAACCATTTCATTTTCTGAAGTGGCAGGTAAAGGAAAAAAGCAAATCACCTTTAATCAAGTTTCTCTAGAGGTTGCTAGCCCTTATGCCTGTGAAGATGTGATTGTGACAGATTTATTAAATCAAGTATTGGATGAGCATCTTGCTCAGTATCCCAAGCTGGTTAAGCTGTATCAGCGTATTGAATTACCTATGGTGAAAGTGCTGCTAAAAATTGAGCGCAACGGTGTCAAGCTCGATGTTAATTCATTGAGCCTTCAACAACTCGATGTTAAAGCGCAGATGGAAAGTATTCAAGCGCAGACTTACGAAATAGCAGGTGAGGTTTTTAACCTAGAGTCGCCTAAGCAAATTCAACAAATCCTATTTTCTGAGGATGGTTTGGGTCTTGAGCCTAAGAAGAAAACCCCAAAAGGCGCACCGTCAACTAATGAGGAGGCATTGAAGTTATTAGACCATCCTTTGGTTGATTTGATTTTAAGCTATCGAACTTTAACCAAGCTTAATTCTACCTATTTAGAGGCGTTGCCAAAACAGATAGACCTAAATACTAAGCGATTGCACACCTCTTATCATCAAGCAGTGACAGCGACAGGTCGCTTGTCCTCGTCCAATCCAAACCTGCAGAATATTCCTATTAGATCTGAGCTCGGTGCACGTATTCGTGGCGCCTTTGTTGCCAGTGAAGGTTGTGTAATCATTGCAGCGGACTATTCCCAAATTGAGCTTAGGATTATGGCACACATCTCACAGGATGCTAATTTATTAAATGCTTTTAATCATGATCAAGATGTCCACAGTGCAACAGCCTCTACCATGTTTAAAGTTGCTATTGATGAGGTAACTAAGGAGCAGCGTCGTCGAGCGAAGGCAATTAACTTTGGCCTGATTTATGGCATGAGCGCTTTCGGTTTAGCCAAACAAATTAATGTTTCACGTACTGAAGCTAAAGAATATATTGATGCCTATTTTGAGAACTACCCAAGCGTCGCTCAATACATGGAAGACACCAGAGAATCTGCCAAAATTCAAGGTTATGTTGAAACGGTCATGGGTAGAAGACTGTACCTGCCACAAATTAACGCCAAGAATAAAATGCTACAGCAACATGCATTAAGAACGGCTATCAACGCACCTATGCAAGGCTCAAGTGCCGATATTATTAAAAAAGCCATGCTTGATGTGCACGATTGGATTGGCCAAGATAATGCTGATATCAGGATGATCATGCAAGTGCACGATGAGCTGGTGTTTGAAGTGAAAGCTGATAGGGCTGAAGAGTTTACCCATAAAATACAAGACTTAATGGAGAACACTTACCTACTCGATATCCCTTTGAAGGTCGATGTAGGCGTTGGCAGCTCTTGGCAAGAAGCACACTAATTAAAAAAGACAAATAAATAGGTTTGATATGAAGCAACAACTACAACAGCTATTAACCCAAGCATTGCAAGCATTGATCGATGAGGGCATCTTACAGAGTGCGCCAAGCGAGATTCGATTGGATCATTCTAAAGACAAAGCTCAAGGAGATTTTGCTTCTAATATTGCTATGGTTCTGTCTAAACAAGCTAAATGCGCACCCAAAATTTTGGCTGAAAAAATTGTCGACAAGCTGGCCGATGCTAGTGAGATTAACAAAATTGAAATTGCAGGACCCGGTTTTATTAACTTTTTTATGTCTCAAGGATCAAATAATCAAGTACTTGAAGATATTCTTGCCAAAGGCGATAAATTTGGTTTATCTGATATTGGCCAAGATCAACGAGTATTACTTGAATTTGTTTCAGCCAATCCAACGGGACCGCTGCATGTAGGTCATGGCCGAGGTGCTGCCTATGGTGCGACGGTGTCAAATCTTTTGCGTGCGGTCGGATTTAAAGTGGATAACGAGTATTACGTCAATGACGCTGGACGACAAATGGATATCTTAGCGACCTCTGTTTATTTACGTTTTTGCGACGTTAAGGTGTTTCCTGATAACGGCTATAAAGGTGACTATATTTTTGATATTGCCAGGCAAGTTAGCGGTGTAGAAAAGCACGATATCGCCAAAGGTGTTTGTAAAGATGAAAAAGAAGGTGGCGACAAAGAAAAACATATTGATGCACTTATTGTGAATTGCAAAAAAGCACTCGGAAAAGATTATTTCAAAATCTTTAGGTTAGCAATTGATAGCATTTTAGGTGGCATAAAAAAAGACTTGTCTGAATTTGGTATCGAATATCAACAGTGGTTTTCAGAGCAATCTTTGGTCGATTCAGGCCTATCTAAAAAGACAGTGGAAGCTTTACAAAGCTCAAACCATATTTATGAAAAAGACGGCGCCTTGTGGTTTAAAACCACGGATTTTGGCGATGATTTAGATCGCGTAGTCGTGCGAGAAAATGGCATGCATACTTACTTTGCTTCAGACATTGCCTATCATTTAGAGAAGTTTGAACGCGGTTATGACAAAATAATTAACATCTGGGGTTCAGACCATCATGGTTATATTGCCAGAGTTAAAGCTTCTATTGCTGCGCTCGGTCACAATCCAAAAAAGCTAGAAATATTGTTGGTGCAATTTGCCAATTTATATCGTGGCGGTAAAAAGGTTGCCATGTCAACGCGGAGCGGTTCATTTGTAACATTGGAAGAATTACGCGATGAAGTCGGCAACGACGCAGCACGTTTTTTCTACATCTTGAGAAAATCAGAGCAGCATATGGATTTCGACCTAGACTTGGCTAAATCTAAAACCAATGAAAATCCTGTATTTTATATTCAATATGCCCATGCTCGAATTTGTTCGGTACTTAAACAAGCCCAATCAAAGGATGAGACGCCTGCTGAATTGTCTCGATTAACGAGTGATATGGAAATTGCTTTGATTAAAGAATTGAATCGCTACAAGGGTGTATTACAATCCAGCGCGCTCAATTATGAGCCTCATGTTTTGGCTCACTATTTAAGAGATCTAGCGGGCGAATTTCATAGTTATTATAATAATAGTGAATTTTTAGTGGACGAAGCTGAGCTGCGCTCAACCAGGCTGTTATTAATTAGTGCTGTAAAACAAGTACTGGTTAATGGTTTAAGTATTTTAGGCGTTAGTGCGCCACAATCTATGTAGATTGACTTAGGCTTTGAGTATGGATGACCAAACACAAAGATCTCAAGCCCTAGATACGAGCAGCTCTTTTCTTATTCAAGCGCCTGCGGGCTCGGGCAAAACTGAGCTACTCACGCAGCGTTATTTAAAACTCTTATCCATTAGTGAATCGCCTGAAAGCGTACTGGCGATGACGTTTACAAAAAAAGCGGTCAGTGAGCTTAAGGCTAGGGTTATTGACGCACTTAAATCTGCAGCTGGCGATCGCCCGACACAGGCGCACAAACAAACAACCTATGATTTGGCCTTAGCAGTCCTAGAGCAATCAAGCGTAAATGGTTGGGATCTGATCAGTATGCCTCAACGGCTCAAAATCTCAACCATTGATGGTTTATCTAATTTAATTACAAGTCGATACCCTCAGCCCCAAAATTGGGTTAATAGGCAAATTATTACCCAGATTTGGCAACAAGATAATTTGTATTTGCAGGCAGCCAAGCAAACATTACTGAGTATAGATGACAAGGAGTTTGGTGATTGTATAAGCAGTACTTTGTTGTATCTAGATAATAATGTGAATCGTTTTTATCAGCTAGTCACCACTATGCTAAAAAAACGCGATCAATGGCTAAAAAAACTCTATTTGCAAGACACTTTAAATATTCAAAATTTAGAAAATAGTGCAGCGACTATTATTAATCGACATTTAGAGCATTTATTAACCCAAGCTCAGCAACATTTTAATACTGAGTTTTTTACCGCATTGAGTGATAATACTCAGCCTGAAATCTCTAGTCTTAATGAGTTGCCTTGTGCCAGTGTCAATGACTTGCCCAAATGGAAAAATCTGGCTAATTTGTGTCTCACTGCAACCGGTGATTGTCGCAAGCAACTTACCAAGGCCAACGGCTTTCCAGTAGATTTAAAAACTCAAAAGCAAACTGTACTTGAAACATTGACAGATTTGTCAGCTCAAACAGCTTTGTGCGCATTATTACGCGACGTTAACAAGTTGCCTGATGTAAAGTTTGATACCACGCAAGTTCAAGCACTAGATGATATCGCCCAAGTCTTAAAAATTGCAGTTGCACAGCTAAATATTTTATTTAACGAACAACAAGTCACCGATTTTATTCAAGTAGCACTGGATGCTGATCAGGCGTTGAGCCAAAATGAAACCAGCGATATTGCGCTATTTTTAGATTATAAAATACAACACTTGTTAATTGATGAATTTCAAGACACCTCAAGTACGCAGTTTTCACTGATTGAAAAATTGATTGCGAACTGGCAGCCAGACGACAATAAAACTTTGTTTTTAGTGGGCGATCCCATGCAGTCTATTTACTTATTTAGACAGTCCCAGGTGGGTTTGTTTTTGCAAGTACGCGCCCAAGGTATTGCCAATATTAGACCTGATTTTTTGCAATTAACGACTAATTTTCGTTCTACAAAAGCAGTGGTCGAAGCCAATAACGAGATTTTTTCTAAAATTTTTCCTCAACAAGAGGATGCGTACTTAGGTGCTATTAGCTATTCGCCTTCTATCGCGGCTAATCAAAACAATGATCCAGCCATTCAAATGCATACTTGTGCTTACAAAGAAGATGAACAGGAGGCGCAAATTGTTTTGGATATTATCCAAAGCAACCCCAATAAGCAGATTGCTGTTTTGGTCAGAAGTCGCTCCCATTTAAAGTATATTGCGCCCAGTTTAAAAAATGCAGGGATTGAGTTTGAATCTTTAAAAACCACGCCGCTTAAAGAGGCGCCATTCAGTAAAGACTTATTAAGTCTAACGCGTGCTTTACTTCACCTGGGCGATAAAACAGCCTGGCTTGGTCTGTTACGCTCGCCTTGGTGTGGATTATTATTAGAAGACTTATTGGCTTTATCGCAAAATGAAGAACAGGTTATCTTAGAAGTTATTAGCAACCAACAAGGGTTAAAAAATTTGAGTGCAGATGGTCAAAAACGCGCACAACATGTTGCCAGTGCTTTAGAGCAAGCCATTGGACAGCGTGCAAGATTTAGCTTTGTTCAAACGCTTGAATTTGCACTTTATCAACTCATGCCAAAAGCGAGTTTATCGGTTAAAGAGTCGATGATTAAAGATCAATTTATGAAAATTATTCATGAATGTGAATTACAACAACAGCTAAATATCAAAACTATTAATCAAATGCTAGCGGAGCTTTACGCACCTAGTGTTCGATCCCGTGTTCAGCTAATGACCATTCATGAATCCAAAGGCTTAGAGTTTGATTGGGTGATTATGCCTGGACTGGGTAAATCTTCAAAGAGTAATCAGTCGCCTATTATTCACTTACAAGAATCTAGCAACCAGTCTTTGTTATTGGCACCGATGAAATCTTACGTGCAGTCTAAGGATAGCGCAACGTATGATTATCTTAAATATGTAGAATCTCAGCAGAGTAATAATGAAACCCTGCGTCTATTGTATGTGGCGATGACTAGAGCCAAACAGTCAGTGCATTTGCTAGGCACTTTAAATAAAAGTAATAAAGCGGGCAAAAATACTTTGCTATCTTTATTGGCGACTAAATTTCAATATCAGTTTGACCAAGTTAGCCCAACAACAATACAAGCTGACCAAGTATTAATAAAAGCGCCAGAATTATTGCGTTATAAGAAATTGCCAGATTATCAACAACTGGAAGATCATGCACATGAAAAGATTGATTTTCAGTTGAGTGTCGAAGTTCAGTTTAAAAGTTTGATGGGCACATTGCTGCATCAATATTTTGAGCAGGAGCAATTTTCAACTGATCAAGCCAGTATTAAGTTACGTTTAATTGAGGCAGGATTTGCCCAGCATCAGCTAGATCAGCAGTTAGCAGCTGTCATGCATATGATTCAAAATACTCAAAGCGATCCTCAGTTTGAGTGGCTATTTAAAGCTCGAGAATCCACTCAAGTTGAGGCTGAGTTTGTTATTGACGATCAGAGTATTGTTATTGATCGATATTTCATCGATAATGATATTTTATGGATTATTGATTTTAAAACTGCCGCCCAAGCAGAGTGCGAATCAATCGAGCAATTTATCCAACGACAAAAAATTGCGCATTCAAAGCAACTGTTATTTTATAAAGAAGTGCTCGCTAAGATCTATGAGTATGAAATCAAATGCGCTTTATACTGCCCTAGCGTACAAAAAATTATAGAAATTGACTCTAAAATTTAGAAAATTTTACAAATAAGACGTTTATTGATCTTTATTCAATAAAAAATTGTATTTAATTGCTTTTTATGGCTTAAATAATCATAAAAACCTCATTTATTAGTCTTTATTTCTCTATTTTATGGATATTCGTCTCAATTTTTGAGTTTTAACGTATTAATTAATCTTTATTAAAAAAAAGTATTAAAAATTTCAGAAATTTTGGAAACTGCTTTATTATTAAAAGTCAAAGCCCTTATTTTTATCAATGGACCGTTTTTTCGGATACTTGACTTGTCCAACACGCCTTTCTCCTAAATAAACCGTTTTAACCAATCGATTTGCAAGTATCTGTTCTTTGTCACCTTTGGCGATAATCTCCCCATCATTAAGAACATAGGAGTGGTCACAAGTATCCAGCATTTCTCGATAGTTATGATCTGTAATTAGGATGCCAATACCGCGATCTCTGAGATGGTAAATAATACTTTGTATATCTTTTACTGAAATAGGATCAACGCCTGCAAAAGGCTCATCAAGTAGAATAAATTTTGGATCAAGCGCTAAAGTACGTGCAATTTCTACTCTTCTTCTTTCGCCACCTGACAAGCTTATGCCTTCAAGATGGCGAATATGCTCAATGTTAAATTCTTTTAATAACTCTTCTAATCGGTGCTCGCGTTGCGCCTCATCTAAGCTGGCATTATTCTCTAACAACGCCATAATATTATCTTCAGCAGAAAGCTTCCTAAAAATGGATGGCTCCTGTGGAAGGTAGCCAATCCCCATTTGAGCTCGTTTATGCATAGGCATTTTACTAATATCGATCTCATTAATATAGACATTGCCTTTATCCGCCTTAACCAATCCACAAGCAACGTAAAAGCAGGTAGTTTTACCAGCGCCATTAGGGCCTATTAAACCAACAATCTCACCAGTTTTAACAAAAAATGAAACATCTTTTACAATGGCGCGACGACTATAAGATTTGAAGATTTTTTTAATTTCTAAAATGTCCGGCATAATTTTTATTGACTCAATTTATACTACTTGTGTATTTTATTGTTCACTGATGTAATTCAATTTTAAACCCATTAAATTAGGAGTTCATAAGTTTAATAGTGGCGATCAATCAACAGAAAGTAAGAGGACGCAGGGTACAATCCCTTTTAGAGTAATCCATCATTTAACAACTAATAATACATTAATTTTCTGAAAAATGCGTTGCTACTGGAGAGGTTACTGGTGAAAATGATATGGATCTTAATAGCTTTCTTTAAGTAATACTTGGCTTTTAGTAAGTTTTTGTCGACACGTTCGCCTTCGAAATATATAACGCCTAACTCGTATTGAGCAGGTATATCACTGTGCTCAGCTAAAACTTTAATTGATTAACATTTGAATTTCCCTCATTGAGTTTATTCAGCTGAGACAAAAGCCATTTGTTGCTTGTTAATCATTTCTAATGCCATATTGGCACCTTTTGCAACACAAACTAGTGGGTTGTCAGCAATATGCACCTCAAGATTTGTTTCTCTTTTTATTAGTAGACCTAAGCCCTCTAATAATGCGCCGCCACCAGTTAGCATGACGCCACCTTCTGCAATATCTGAAGAGAGTTCAGGTGGTGTTTTCTCTAAAGCGACTCTAATAGCAGCTATAACTGCTTTTAATGGACTTCTTAAAGCATCTAGAGTTTGGACATTAGTCATAATAAACTCAGTTGGCAACCCAGAAGCAACACCTCTACCTACGTACTTAGCTTTTTTAATAGCATTAGATTTATAAGCAGATCCTATTTCTTCTTTGATCTTTTCAGCAGTAACTTCACCAATAATAACTTTGTGCTTCTGGCGCACATACTTAGTAATACTCTCATTAAAAGCATCACCAGCAACTCGCACTGAATCTGCATAAACGATACCATTAAGAGACATAATACCAATCTCGGTAGTGCCACCACCAATATCAACCACCATGTGTCCTGCTGACTCACCAATATCCATACCCGCGCCTAATGCAGCAGCAATAGGTTCATCGATTAGGAATACTTCTTTGGCACCTGCTTCAACCGCACTTTCTTTAATAGCTCGACGCTCCACCTGGGTGGCACCACAGGGGACACAAATCAAGATTGAGGGTGAAGGTGAAAAGAAGCCTTGTTGCATCACCTGTCGAATAAAGTACTGTAGCATTTTTTTGGTGATGCTAAAATCAGCAATCACGCCATCTTTCATTGGTCGAATAGCCTGGATGGCACCTGGCGTTCTACCCAGCATATTTTTAGCTTCCCTTCCAACTGCAACGACCACTTTCTCTAAAGAGCCTGGTTCATCACGAATAGCAACGACTGATGGCTCATCAAGAACCAGCTCACCATTTAAATAGATTAATGTATTAACTGTGCCCAGATCGATTGATAGACACTTTGGCTTGAATAGACCTAATTTGAACATAAAACTCCCCCAAGTTTAATAGCTGACAACTTTTTAAATTTGGTCAGATCGAACGAGATCATAGCCGAATATCACGTTATTGTACCCGCAATGCAAAGCTAATGTTCATATAAGGCCCTAACCATTGCTACAGCAGTGCATCCAGCCTGGAATGCATACTCTTGATTGTTAAAATCAATACCGCCAATACCTACAATTGGAACTTTGAGAATTTGCCGAGCTTGGGTAATAATATCTAATGAGCAATGAGGTGCGTCTGGTTTGGTGCTGGACGAAAATAAGGCGCCAAAAGCTACATAACTAGCACCTTTTTCTTGTGCATTGATTGCCAGATTTATATCATCATAACAAGACACACCAATAATGGCATCTTGTTTGAGTAGTTGGCGTGCTTGTTCAATTGAAGCATCACTTTTACCTAGATGAACGCCATCTGCATCAACTTTTTGAGCAAGGTTAATATCATCATTGATAATAAATAAAGTATGATGTTGTAAACATAATTGGCGCAGTTTAGTAGCTTCTTCAAGCTTTAAACCGTCATCAGTGGTTTTGCGTCGGTACTGTAAGATGCTAATATGATGCTGAGTAATTACTTTTTCAACTTGATCGAGGTTAAGAGGAACATCTGGTGTAATGGCGTAAATGCCACGGATTTTTTCAACTGAATTTGACATAATGAATTTTCAATTAAGACATAATTTATTACTTACAACTTTTATTATAGTGATTATTGCCACAATGTGGCTTTTGATGAAAGGTTTGTCTTATTCATTTGACCAATTAACAACGCCAGATTCTACAGATTCCATTGAATTAAAAGATGATGAAATACTTGCCCTGCCCGTACTTTCTCAAAAATCTGGTTATATGGAAAAAATTGAAAACTTTGCGTTGCAAGAATTTGGCATTAACCGAGTCTTGTCTCATTTTGTTCAAGCAGATATCTATCTTAACTTTAAAGAAGAGCCCGCTTTATTGGTTAATCCTAGAGTAACAACTTATGATCAAAATGGCGAGACTAATTATATATTAACATCTAAGCGTGCTAATTATCTTGATACTGGCGAGGTAAGCTTTAAGGGGGAGGTGAACATTTCTTCAGGTAATGGAGTTAGCCATAAAATGAACACCGAAGAGCTTCTGGTTGATACAAATACAGATGATCTATTAAGCACTGAGAAGGTAACTTATTTGGGAGAAGATTCGAAAATTATCTCCCAAGGTATGCACATGCAAACAAAAATTGATAGAATGCAGCTAACAGGTGATGTGGTTATTAATCAGGACAGTGGTCAAAAAATGCTTACTAAAGATTTATATATTGATCAGTCTAGTGATCAAAAGCATTATTATTCAGATGATAAAACCACTTACCTATCTACCGAAAATAAGATTTATGCTCACGGCATGGACATTAAAGATAAAACAACCCAATTATTGGGTCAGGTTAATATTTTGCAAAATTCAGGATCAACTATCGATACTGAAGATTTAACGATTGATCAGTCAAACAATGCACAGGTGTATACAACAGACAATGGTATTCATTATCAATCAAGCGTTGCAGATATTCGCGCTCTAGGTATGCGTTATGATGCAGACAAACAAAAGATTCAATTTACCGGCGGTGTAGTAGGACAATATGATTAAAAAGCTACTTCTCTTTGTTTGTCTTATGCCAGGGGTGTCTATAGCTTTACAAGATGACGCTACTCAGCCTATCAATATTAAAGCACAAGCGGTGCTAATTGATGAAAAAAAAGGTATTAGTATTTATACTGGCAAGGCTAGTGTGGTTCAGGGCTCATTAATCTTAAGTGCTGAAAAGATACAGCTATTTAGTAACCAGACCCAGGTAACTAAAATGATTGCCAATGGCGATAAAAAGCAGCGCGCTCATTACCAGCAAAGCCAACCAACTCAGCCACGTTTTATTGAAGCAACGGCGAATAAGATTACCTATATGGTTCAAAAAGAGATGGTGCATCTAAAAGGCAATGCGCACTTGGTTCAAGGCTTCGATTCGTTTAGTGGTGGTTCGCTAGATTATGATATTAAGAAAGACAAAGTGATAGCTAATAAGTCCAAAGACGGCTTACAAAGAGTCAGGTTTAAGATCAAACTTTAGTATATATCCATAGAGATATATAAGAGTATCCCTATATGGAAGCCGTATAAAAAAGCACAATAGGTATAATTTTCTATCTTTAAACATAAATAGGATTGTACTATGTCAAAATTAGTCCCACCACATGGTAGTGACACACTTAATGCGTTAGCATTGTCAGGTGATGCGCTTACAGCGGAGTTAGCAAGAGCTGAGTCTCTAGCAAAAATCACATGTTCTTCTAGAGAGGAAGGTGATATTGTTATGTTGGGTATTGGTGGCTTTAATCCCTTAGATGGTTTCATGGGTAAAGCAGACTGGCAAGGTGTTTGTGACAACATGACTATGGCTAACGGCTTATTTTGGCCAATCCCAGTAACGCTATCGACAGATGATGAATCTGTTAAAGCGGGTGATGAAATTACAATCGTTAGCAGCAAGTCAGGCGACATTATGGCAACAATGACAGTGACTGAGAAGTACGTCATTGACAAAGAACACGAATGTGAAAAAGTTTTCAAAACAACTGAAGATGCGCATCCAGGTGTTGTCATGGTTAAGGCGCAAGGGAAATATAACCTTGCAGGCCCTATTAAGGTATTGTCAGATGGCGGCTTCCCTGAAAAGTTCGGTGCTTTATATATGACACCAGCTGAAACGCGTGCTTATTTTGATGATAAAGGTTGGAAGACAATTGCAGCATTCCAAACTCGCAATCCAATGCATCGTTCGCACGAATACTTAGCAAAAATTGCTGTCGAGATTTGTGACGGTGTTATGATTCATTCAGTTTTAGGTGGACTTAAAGCGGGTGATATTCCTGCTGATGTTCGCTCTGAAGCAATTTCAGTCTTGATTGAAAATTACTTTGTTGATAATACAGTGCTTCAATCTGGCTACCCACTAGATATGCGTTATGCAGGTCCTCGTGAGGCTTTATTACATGCGCTATTTAGACAAAACTACGGCTGTTCACACCTAATTGTTGGTCGTGATCATGCAGGTGTAGACGACTACTATGGTCCGTTTGATGCGCATAATATCTTTGATGAAATCGCTGATGACGCACTAATCACGCAACCTCTTAAGATTGATTGGACATTCTGGTGTCATGAATGTGGCGGTATGTCTTCAATGAAGACTTGTCCTCATGAAGCTAAAGATCGCGTTTTACTTTCAGGTACAAAAGTTCGTAAGATGTTGTCTGAAGGTGAGGATCTTCCTCAAGAGTTTTCTCGCCCTGAGGTTGCTAAAGTATTACAAGCGTACTATGCAACTATCAAGGAAGAAGACAAGGTTGAAGTTAAATTAAGCGGTCATTCAGCTAAATAGTAATTCATAAAAACTTGACTGCGTGGGAAATAGATTAATATTACCAAAGAGGTATATTATGATATCTCTATAAACTAGTCATGTTTGCATTGAGGCAAAAATTTAAAGAAGTATAATAGTTGAACTTTTAACAAAAGCGTAACTCACGTTTGAGATAGAGCAAAACTGTGAAAAAGAGCCAATTGAGAGATTGGCATAAACAGAAGTAATTGATTTAACCTAAGGAGAATTAAACTCATGATCAATTTTGACACAACACCAATCGCTACTTTAATAGATTCAGCAGCGTATACATATGCAGATATGCAGATGTATGTAATCATTATGGTTGCCCTAGTGGTAAGTATGACAATTGCAGACTTAATCCATAAAGGCAGTAAAACATATTTTGACAACGCAGTTGCAAAATCAGAGGCGTTATTAGCTGCTGGTGATGCAGATTGCTCACTTGGTAGAGAAGAAGGCAGACTAAAGCAGCTTACTGCTGGCGATAAGGCCGGTATCATGGTAGACACATTATTGATAGATGTGGCTACTGCTGGTGAGTTTAAAAACCCAGTTCGTCGCTTAGTTCATATCTTAACAATGTATGGTTTTATTTTGTTTAATGCAGCAACTGCAATAATCATCTTCGGTGAAGAGTCAACAACGTTATTAGCCCAAGTATGGAATACGGGTGCAATTTTGTTGTTTATTGGTTCTTTCTGGTATTGGTTCTCATTCAAAGTAGACAGCGAATCTGAAGGAGTTCCTTGGACAAGTGTTACACTTAGAAAAGATTCATTCTCATTAGCGTTAATGGCAACTTCGGTAACAGCTATTGGCTGGTCTGCCACAAATGGTGGAACAGGTATTTGGTTTGCACTAGTAATCCTTTCAACTGCATCATTATTTGGTGGTGTTTATTGGTCTAAATTCTCTCACATGTTCTTCAAGCCTGCTGCTGGTTACAACAAGCGCGTTATTAAGGCAAATGGTACAAACGAGAACTTACCGCATGAAACTAGATTTGGTGGCAAAACTGCTGCAGACGATGAGTTCCAGCAAAACAGACACTCTATGGAGCTTCTTAAAGATGCACCAATGGACATGGGTCTTGGTATTAAGCGCGAAGCGCCTAATCACTACTAATATTAATTAATTAACTTAAGAGAGGAAACAATATGCCAACTTTTGTATATATGACTCGTTGTGATGGTTGTGGACATTGTGTAGATATCTGCCCATCTGACATTATGCACATTGACGATAAATATCGTCGTGCTTATAACATTGAACCTAACATGTGTTGGGAGTGCTATTCATGTGTTAAAGCATGTCCACACCAAGCTATTGACGTACGTGGTTACGCAGACTTTGCGCCATTAGGCCATAGTGTGCGTACTATTCGTGATGAAGAGAAAGGCACGATCGCATGGAGAGTTAAATTCCGTGATGGTCGCGTTAAGAATTTCTTGTCGCCAATTACAACTCAACCATGGGGAACTAAGATTCCTGACTTTAGAGATGAAGCAGAGCCTAGTGATGAAATGCGTAACTCACAGCTATTATCATTTGAGCCTAAGTATATCCGTATGGATGATGGTGGTTTACACACATTAGAATCTAACAAACTATCATTGAAATTAGGAGCAGAGTACCATGAAAGCCTATAAAACTATTGTAGAAGACAACATTGACATCCTTGTTGTTGGTGCTGGCTTAGGCGGCACAGGTGCTGCGTATGAAGCTAGATACTGGGGCCGTAACAAAAAAATAATAATTGCTGAGAAAGCAAACATTAACCGTTCAGGTGCTGTTGCTCAAGGCTTGTACGCGATTAACTGTTACATGGGTACTCGTTTTGGCGAGAACAATCCTGAAGATCACGTGCGTTATGCACGTATTGACCTAATGGGTATGGTTCGTGAAGATTTACTTTTCGACATGGCTCGTCATGTTGACTCTGCAGTACACAAATTTGAAGAATGGGGTCTACCTTTAATGAAAGATCCTAAGAAAGAAAATGCTGAAGGTCTTGCAAAAGGCGCTTACATGCGTGAAGGTAAGTGGCAGATCATGATTCATGGTGAATCTTACAAGCCGATCGTTGCCGAAGCTGCTACAAAGCAAGCTGATAAAGTGTACAACCGTATTATGGTTACCCACTTGTTAATGGACGATGCTAAAGATAACCGTGTTGCAGGCTGTGTTGGCTTTAACGTACGTACTGGTAACTACCATGTATTTAAATCAAAGACAACTATTGTTGGTGCTGGTGGTGCCTCAAACATCTTTAAACCTCGTTCAGTAGGTGAAGGTGCAGGACGTACATGGTATGCTCCATGGTCTTCTGGTTCTGCTTATGGTCTAATGATCGAAGCTGGTGCGCAAATGACACAAATGGAAAACCGTATCGTTCTTGCTCGTTTCAAAGATGGTTATGGTCCTGTTGGCGCATACTTCTTGCATCTTCATACTTACACTCAAAATGGTTATGGTGATGAGTATGAATCAAACTGGTTCCCTCAATTAGAGGAAATGGTTGGTAAGCGTTACTTGAATACTGAAGCGTCTCATGTTTCTGCTCGCCCAATTCCGACTTGTCTACGTACATCTGCAATCATTTCAGAAATGAACGCAGGTCGTGGCCCAATTCACATGGTAACAATGGAAGCATTCCAAGACCCACATTTAGAGGAAGTTGGTTGGGAGAACTTCTTAGGTATGACTGTTGGTCAAGCTGTATTATGGGCTGCAACAGATATTGATCCTAAGTACATCAACCCAGAGTTAACGTGTTCTGAGCCATATGTAATGGGTTCACACGCGACTGGTTGTGGTGCATGGTGTTCAGGTCCTGAGGATTTATCTCCTGAAGAGTACTTCTGGGGCTATAACCGTATGACGTCTGTTGAGGGTTTATTTGGTGCAGGTGATGCAGTTGGTGGTACACCACATGCATTCTCATCAGGTTCATTTACTGAAGGTCGCCTAGCTGCTAAAGCTGCTTGTAAGTATATTGATGATGGTAAAGGTGAGGGTATTGTTGTTTCTGATAAGCAGATCGCTGATCGTAAAGAAGAGATTTACCGTCCACTTGAAACTTATAGAGTTGGCCGTAATGAAATCGTAGCTGGTACAGTTTCTCCAAGTTACATTCTTCCGATGCCTGGTCTACAGCGTCTTCAGAAGATTATGGATGAGTACTGTGGTGGTGTAACCGTTTCTTACATGACTAATGACAAACTTCTAAACATGGGTATGCAGAAAATGTCTATCATGGAAGAAGACTTAGAATTGTTAGGTGCAGAAGATATACACCAGTTAATGCGTGCATGGGAGCTTAAACATCGTCATCGTACGTCTGAATGTGTATTCCAACATACGTTCTTCCGTAAAGAAACTCGCTGGCCTGGTTACTACTACCGTGGTGATGCGATGAAACTAGATGACGAAAACTGGCATGTATTGACAGTTTCTCAACGTGATCGAGACACTGGTGAGTACACTATGTCTAAAGCTCCTTGTTACCATTTGGTAAATGATGAGTAAAGCGAAATAGAAGTATAATTTCTATTTTGATAATAAAAGACTAAGCTATTGCAGCTTGGTCTTTTTTATCTATTGTAGGTTTTAAAAAAAAGACTTACAATAGATAAAAAATAATTTACCCCTATTAAGGGGATACAAAAAAATGTGGAACTATTAGTATGAATATTATAGAAAAGACAGACGAAGAAATTTTGGCCATCGCTCACCCATTGTGGGATGATTTGATAAAATTTTCTAACAATGCAAACTATGGGGCCTTTACGCGCAACTTCTCAGAAGATTTTTTACGAGGCGCAAATGAAGTTGAAATGGGCAAACAGTTTGCTCGTAGCGAACTAACCAAGGGTTTAGATAAAGGCGCTGATTACTTAGGCATGATCCGCCGTGGAGAACATGTGACTGTTTTGTACAGACAAACCAACAATGGCAAGCTCAACATTGAAAAGAAAGGAGAATACCTCGGTCGTTTAGTCTTAGGTTATGAAAGTGATGTTATTAAAATTTTTGGCGCAACTATTTTTTAAAGATTATGGCAGATTTTATTGAAGAGTCTAAATACGTTGAGTTAATCTATAAAGTTGTTGACCGAAAGACGGGTAATGTTTTTTCAAATATTGAATATCCAGTTGGCTATGTGCATGGTGCAAATGATGTCCTTGGTAAAGATGTTCTTAACGAACTTGAAGGTCGAGAAGAAGGTGATATTATTGAGATTAAGATCGATGTAGATAAGCTTTATGGGCCTAGGGATGAATCGCTAGTCTTTATCGATAAAATCGAAAACGTTCCACAAGAATACCGGATAATTGGTACCAAGGTGGTGATGGAAAATAAAGATGGTCAGCCAAAAGATTTTTTGGTAACTAAAGTTGATGATGAAACAGTTACGATCGACGGCAATAATCCACTTTGTGGACGTGACGTCAATTTTTTGCTCGAAATCACGCTAGTGAGAGATGCAACGATTGAAGAGATGGAGGCTGGCGGTACAACCGATAGTGAGCCAAGCTTGGAAGAAATATTACAGCAGAATTAATATGAGTATTGAATTTAACGAATCAGAATTAGTTACCATTCAAAATAATTTGAATAATCGCTGGAGAAAAGAAAAAAAAGAAGTTCATCTAGCGGATATTGAAATTACTAAAGAGGGCGAAGACAAGCCAACCTTGTTTCCTGCTGCTGTGTGGGAAGATCCAAATTCAACTTTTATCATCATTAAGCTTGATGATTTTAAATACAAGAGCTTCTTCTATTATTTAAAAGATAAGCGCTTTGATACAGGTCAAGATGAGTATACGGATTTACACGAATGCACTGATAAACTATTAAAAGCCCAAGCAGATTTTGTATTAACTAAAAATACCAAAGGCTTAAATGTCCAACTTCATAAAGGTGCGGGTACTTAATAGCTGCTAATCAAACATTAAAAAAGGAGCGCAATAGCGCTCCTTTTTTAATTCATTCTACTGTTACAGTAGAGGAATAATCATTATTGCAACGATGTTGATAATCTTGATTAGTGGATTGATTGCAGGGCCAGCCGTATCTTTATATGGGTCACCTACAGTATCACCAGTTACAGCCGCTTTATGCGTATCTGAACCCTTTCCATAGCCTTCACCTAATTGACCATCTTCGATGTATTTCTTGGCGTTATCCCACGCACCACCACCGGTAGTCATTGAAATTGCCACAAAGATACCTGTAGCGATAGAGCCTATTAACAAACCACCTAACGCTTCAGCACCTAACAACAAGCCGACTGCTACCGGAAACAAGATTGGAAGCATTGACGGTATAATCATCTCTTTAATAGCAGACTTAGTTAGCATGTCAACTGCTTTAGAATAATCAGGCTTCTGAGTGTAATCCATAATACCCGGCATTTCTCTAAATTGACGACGTACCTCTTCAACAATGCCGCCTGCCGCTCGACCAACAGCTTCCATTGCCATTGCGCCAAATAAGTAAGGCACAAGGCCACCTAAGAATAGCCCAATGATAACCATGTGGTTTGACAAATCAAAAGTGATAGGTTCGAACCCCTCTCTAGTGTTTAATGCATTAGTAAAGTCTGCAAATAGTACGAGTGCAGCGAGACCAGCAGAACCGATCGCATAACCTTTAGTTACTGCTTTGGTTGTATTACCAACCGCATCTAGAGGATCTGTAATATTGCGAATTTCTTCAGGAAGTTCAGCCATTTCAGCAATACCTCCTGCATTATCAGTAATTGGGCCATAAGCATCTAGTGCAACAATTACACCAGTCATAGATAACATCGCTGTTGCTGCAATAGCAATACCGTACAAACCGTCTAATGCATGTGCACCCCAAATACTCGCACAAACGGCTAATACAGGTAATGCTGTTGATTTCATTGATAAACCGATACCAGCAATGACATTAGTGCCATCACCTGTTTTAGAAGCTTCAGCAACATGCTGCACAGGTGCACTTTCAGTTGAAGTATAGTATTCAGTAACTACAACCATCACACCTGTTAGAGCTAAGCCAATGAGTGATGCATAGAATAAGTCAATGCCCATATTCATATTAGAAGTAACAAAGTAAAATGCCACTGCGGCTAAGCCAGCAGATACAATTAAGCCTTTATATAAAGCACCCATAATAGAGCCACCATCAGATACTTTGACGAAGAACGTACCAATAACTGAAGCAATAATAGAAACAGCACCTAGCGCTAGCGGGTAAAGGATTGCATCATTGCCCATGTCTAGTACACCTGCCAACATCATTGTAGCAATAATCGTTACCGCATAAGTTTCAAATAAATCTGCCGCCATACCAGCACAGTCACCCACATTATCACCCACATTATCAGCAATTACTGCTGGATTACGTGGATCATCTTCTGGAATGCCTGCTTCAACTTTGCCCACAATATCAGCACCAACATCAGCACCCTTGGTAAAGATTCCGCCGCCTAAACGAGCAAAAATAGAGATTAATGAGCCACCAAAAGCAAGACCGATCAATGCATGTAGCGCATCTTTTTGTGCAACATCAAATGATAATAAGCCCATATAGAAGCCAGAAACACCTAATAGCGCTAAACCAACTACTAGCATTCCAGTAATGGCGCCACCTTTAAAAGCCACTTGGAAAGCAGCATTAATGCCATTTTTGGCAGCCTCAGCTGTACGACAGTTAGATTTAACTGATACATTCATGCCAATATATCCAGTTGCACCTGATAAAACAGCACCAATCAGGAATCCTATTCCAACAGTAATTCCCAGGAAGTAAGTGATTACAATTAACAATATAACACCAACCATAGCAATGGTTGTATATTGACGATTTAGATAGGCTTTGGCACCTTCAGCAATCGCATCTGAAATCTCTTTCATTTTGTCTGATCCTGGGGATTGTTTGTAAATCCAGGTCATTGTATATAAGCCATATAAAACAGCAATAATTGATGCCCCAATGGCGAGTGTTAGTACATCCATATTCTCTCCTCAAAGTTATAGTATTACTTCTCTCGGAACGATTGTACTTCAGTTTTGAATTTTTGAATTAGTATTTTTCGGCAAAAAAATAGCTCGATTAACGAGCCATCATGAAAAATATGAAAAATAAATTGCTAGTCTTTTTTCCAGTATTTTGTTTCGATACCATCGCCTAAATCTGCTTCAACAAGTCTTGATCGTAGTTTTAACAATTTCTCAATTAAAGCGGGTTCAGCTGCTTCATAGCCTTGGACATCAGGTACTCGCTTGACCACAACTCCTAATAATTCTGTAATTGCATTACCAATAGAATTTTGCGAAATAGTAACAATTAATTTACCCTGATCATTACGATATATTAGCTGTTTAAAGGCAGGTTGCCAGCGAATCGATGATGAGTATTTTGGATCGTCAATGCATTTATCACGGACTTTTTTAGCAGCAGAAAGGAAGCATGTGTTAAATAAGAGTGTACTTTCTATTAATTCTGGGAAGTAAGCCGCTTTTGGCACTGAAGAGTTGCGACAAGATACCTGGGAAAAGAATGTCCGATAAAAATCTAAAAATCCTTTTAAAACCAAATCATATTCATCCCAAAACTTAACATTTTTTAGACTATCAATGCCACCCGTTACTTCCCAGCTTGGCAAGCCTTGAGGGTAGCCCGTCAACTCAAGACCTGATGATGAACCATCAATTGGCTTTAAGATTTCAAAATTAAGTTTTGATTGAAACTCTGCATATACGTCTTCCATGTAGTTTGCAAATAAAGAGTGCTGACCGCCATCAGTTAGATTTGGATTATCAGGATCTGACAATTCAGAATTTTTTAATTGTTCCTTATCAAAAACAATAAAGTGATTATGAAGCATGCGGATGCTTGGGACACCGGGCGATGTTATTGGCCAGGTTGAATCAAGTGACGCTTCACCACATAGCACCAGATGCTTATCTGCATCTGGAAACTCTTCTAGCATAAATCCAATGATTATCTGGTTCATGCGATTCCAAGCATTTTTGACTTTATTTGGTACTTGGGTCCGTCTTACCGGCCTACCTAAAGGATTTAGTATGCTTTTGGAGGTGTTATAAATAATGGAGCAGTCAAATAAATTTGAATGACCTAGAGCTTTACGATACAGGAGCAAATCTTCACTATTACTCAGTAGACCATTATTTTGAGCAAGGTCTGCTAAATTCTCAAATGAATTGAAAAATTCATTTGGTTTCATTCCTTCTGGTACATCTAAAGGGATAGGTCTAAACGGTGTAGTAATTTGCCTTGGTCCAATTTTCATCATATATTTTGAATTATTAATTTGTAAAAAAAAGCCTATGCTTAATCAACATAGGCCCTTAATTTTTCAGGAAAGGGTTAAAGCCTAGCCTAATTGAGCATAAACACGATCTCTAACTTCATCAAGCGACCCAACACCTATAGCAGCACCATATTTAGGCGCATTTTCAGCGTTACTCATCCAAGCTTGATAGTAATCTACTAGTGGTTGAGTCTGCTCATGATAGACATCTAAGCGTGAACGAACTGTTGCTTCATTATCATCAGCACGTTGCACTAACTCTTCCCCAGTAATATCATCAATACCTTCCATTTTTGGTGGATTGTAAATAACATGATAAGTACGGCCAGAGGCTAAATGTGCACGACGACCAGACATACGCGCAACAATATCTTCATCAGGTACTTGAATCTCAACAACGTAGTCAATGGCTACACCGTCAGTTTTCAAAGCTTCAGCTTGAGCGATAGTTCGTGGAAAGCCATCAAATAAGAAACCGTTTTCACAGTCATTTTCTTGAATTCTTTCTTTCACTAAACCGATGATAATATCATCAGATACTAAACCACCTGCATCCATTACTTTCTTAGCTTCGACGCCTAGAGGTGTTCCAGCTTTAACAGCACCGCGTAGCATGTCACCAGTTGAAATTTGAGGAATTGAATACTTCTGGCAAATATTAGTTGCTTGAGTACCTTTTCCTGCGCCTGGTGGCCCTAGTAAAATTACATTCATATTAATCTCGTGTTTTTTCTCTATTAAAGATCCATATCAAAAGATGGTAATTTTCTTTCAACCATTTCTTTTTTCATAACCACGTAGTCAGGAAGGCCGTTCTTGTATGGAGGGTAGTTTTCACCTTCAATTAATGGCTGTAAGTATTCACGACATGCGTCAGTAATACCAAAACCATCTTCAGAGATGTACTCCATTGGCATCATTTTTTCAACATTAGCAATGTCTTTTAACTCGCCCATGCCAATTTCCCAAGTGTACGGGTTATTTGAGGTACGAATGATAGCTGGCATTACTGAGTTTTTGCCTTGCATTGCAAGTTCAACAGCTGCTTCACCTAAAGCGTACGCTTGCTCAACATCAGACTCTGATGCTAAGTGACGTGCAGCACGTTGTAAGTAGTCGGCAACAGCCCAATGGAACTTATGGCCCAATGCATCTTTAATTAGTTGAGCTACAACTGGAGCAGCACCACCTAATTGTGCATGACCAAAGTCATCACGAGTACCTTGCTCAGCTAAGAATCTACCATCTGGCCATTGCGTACCTTCAGATACAACAATCGTACAGTAGCCAAATTTCTTAACATTAGCGTCAACTTTAGCTAAGAACTTCTCTTCATCAAATTTAACCTCAGGGAATAAAATAACCACTGGAATTGAATCATCTAATAAACCACCTGCTGCAGCAATCCAACCCGCATGACGACCCATAACCTCAAGAACAAAAATCTTAGTTGAGGTTGCACACATTGAAGCTACGTCAAAACTTGCTTCCATTGTAGAAACAGCAATGTATTTAGCAACTGAACCAAAGCCTGGGCAGTTGTCTGTTACTGGTAAGTCGTTATCAACTGTTTTAGGGACATGAATTGCTTGAATTGGATAACCCATGGACTCAGATAACTGTGAAACCTTTAAACACGTATCGGCTGAATCGCCACCACCGTTGTAGAAGAAGTAACCAATATCATGAGCCTTAAATACTTCGATCAATCTTTCATATTCTGCCTTGTTGGCCTCTAAAGATTTCATCTTGTAACGACAAGAACCAAAGCCACCAGAAGGTGTGTGTTTTAGAGCTGCAATATCAGTGTCAGATTCTTTCGAAGTGTCAATTAAATTTTCCATTAAAGCGCCGATGATGCCATTTTGACCAGCATATACCTTGCCGATTTTCTCTGGGTATTTACGAGCTGTTTCAATTACACCACATGCAGAAGAATTAATTACTGCAGTTACACCGCCTGATTGCGCATAAAAAGCATTTTTCATTGTCATTCCTATTTACTTATAAAAATCGCTAATTATACATTGCATATGGTGAAATACTTCATTTTTTACGAAAGCCGCTGTTTATAACTCGCTAAAATTATAAGGTTTTACACGCCAATTTTGCTCAGATTTTATTGTTAGCATTAGGCATTTTGAGCCACCATGATTGCGTGTTTCTCCACCAGCACCTGGATTGACAATCCATGGAATTGTATCTTGCTCTATGAGTTGCTTATGAGTATGTCCATAGACAATCATTTTGACATTAGGATGCGCCTCTCGTAACAAATTATGTGAAGGCTGCTTACGACCATAGGTGTGCCCATGATTAACCACAAGTGTGCCACCTGGCAACTCAATAGATTCAGTAGTTTTTAATTGAACTAAATGCCCATCATTATTACCTTGAACAGCAACAATACCTTGTTTAGGTGTTATTAGTGACAAGGTTTTTTCATCAATAATATCACCCGCATGAACAACAATATCACACTGACTAAATAGACGGACAATATCCGGATGGATATAGCCATGTGTATCAGATAGGATACCAATTTTTAAGGGGAGTTTCATGCCTATAAATTATACGCCAACCGGTTTTTAACGTGAAATTAAGTCACGGCACTTTGTTTCAAAATATGATTTTTTTTAAACTGTTATGGGGCATAATATTGCCATTCAAAAAGTGAATAAATTTGAGGAGAATGGATAAAGTAAGGCCTAAAAGCTGCTTTATTTTTGTTGGTACTATCAATAGGAGATTAGTGATGGCAGTATTATTTTCAGAAGAGTGGATGAATCAATTGAAAGATGAGTGGAATGCATCTGAAGAAGTGCGAGGTAAGTTGGCTGAGATTAACTTCTCTTCAACTATCGCTTGCGGCTTTAAGGGTGACGGAACGCCCACTGGTATTTTTGTGGTTGAAAATGGTGAGTGCGTTAAAGCTGGAGATTACAGTGGTGAGAGCGTTGATTGGGATATGCGCGCTGATAAGAAAAATTGGATGAAATGGCTAGACAAGCCTCTAGGTATGGCATCAATGGGTATGGCGGTTACAATGGGAAAGTTGAAGTTTGAAACAGGTGATTTTGGTGCAATGATCAAAGACCCAAGAATGGCAACACCTTTTGTGAAAAGTTTTGCTTTAATGGGTGCTATTGGCGGTGAGTAATTAAGGCCAATTGTTATCTATAAAAAAACCCGCTCAGAAGCGGGTTTTTTATTGTTTATTTACTGACAGGCAATGCATGCTCAAAAGTTTCGATATTCACAAAGCCCTCTAATGGTTTAGTGGCAATTTTCGAACTAGGCTTGCTAATGGCGACCACGGTACCGATGCCGAATTTTTTGGCAGAATTAAGTACGTTAATCGAGTCATCAAAAAAGATGCTTTTTTCTTTGTCAAGATTAATAGCTTGCTCTAACTGTTGCCAAAATCCTTGCTCTTCTTTGGCAATGTTATAGTCATGTGAACTGATAACGCCATCAAAGTAGCTCTCTAAATTAGTAACCCTCATTTTTAGTTTTAGTGTTTTTCTATGAGCATTTGTGACTAGATAAATGCGTTTTTGTTGTTGTTTTGCTTGGGCCAAGAACTCGAGTACAAATGGATGAATTTGAATAAGGTGAGAGACATCCTCTTTAAGTTTGGCAATGTCTAATTCAAATACATTCTGCCAATAATCAAGACAATACCAATGTAAATTACCTTGCTCGGCTTCGAGCATAGGGCGAATTTTATCCTTAGATTGTTGATGAGTGATGTTGTGTTTGTTTGCATACACCAAAGGCAAGTATTCTAGCCAAAAATGTAAATCAAAATTAAGGTCGAGTAAGGTACCGTCCATGTCTAGCAGGATGGTATCAATAGTCGTCCAATCGATATTATTTTCTGCGCCAGCCAGTGCCATTTGAAGCATCCTCCAGAATAATACCTAGTTCTGTTAGTTCATCTCGAATTTGGTCAGAAGTTGCAAAATCTTTATTGTCTCTCGCTTTATTTCTAAGGCTTATTTTATGCTCAATATCTTCATCAGATAGAGTTACACCTTGTTTCAAAAATGCATCAGCATCCATTTGTAAAAGACCAATAAAGCCACCTAGTTTGATTAAAAGTTGAGAAAGCGCTTTGGCTTTATCAATGTCTTTGCTACGCTCTGAGTTGATGAGTTTGGCTAGCTCAAACAAAATACTAAGAGCAATTGGCGTATTAAAGTCATCATTTAATGCTTGATTAAATCGCGTTTCAAAATCAAATCGTTGCGACACTTCATCTAGCGCTGCATCACTTGCATGTAAGTCTCGAATAGCGGTATATAGTCGGGTGAGTGAAGATTTAGCGTTATCAAGATTTGCATCTGAAAAGTTTAAAGGCGATCGATAATGTGAACTCATGATGAAATAGCGCAAGCTTTCTCCATCATAATTTTCTAGTACGCCACGAATGGTGAAAAAATTATTCAAAGACTTGCTCATTTTTTCATCATTAATATTGACAAAACCAACATGCATCCAGGTGTTAACAAACGTGCAGCTATTAGCGCCTTCAGATTGGGCAATTTCATTTTCGTGATGTGGAAAAGACAAGTCCATGCCACCTCCATGAATATCAAAATGGTTGCCCAGATGATGAGTAGACATTGCTGAGCACTCGATATGCCAGCCTGGGCGTCCGTCACCCCAAGGTGACTCCCAACTTGGTTCGCTCGGTTTAGCCATCTTCCATAACACGAAATCCAGAGGATCTTTTTTATTCGAATCTACGTCAACCCTAGCACCAGCCTCTAAGTCATCTAAATTTTTCCCACTTAACTTCCCGTATCCATCAAACTTACGTACTGAATAATAGACATCACCATTTTTTGCTTGATAGGCCACCCCTTTTTCTATCAAAGTTTTGATCATATAAAACATTTGATCAATTGCTTCTGTAGCACGAGGCTCAATATCAGGCGGTAGTATGCCAAGTGCACGCTCATCTTCATGCATAGCATCAATAAAACGATTCGTTAGACTATAAATATCCTCTGAGTTTTCAATAGCGCGAGCGATAATTTTGTCATCAATATCAGTAATATTGCGAACGTAAGTAACGGCTGGAAAATTACGCCTTAGGTGGCGAGTAATAACGTCAAACATAACCAAGACACGAGCATGGCCCATATGACAATAATCATAAACAGTCATGCCACATACATACATGCCTATTTTGTCAGGATTGATAGGGTGGAAAACTTCTTTTTGTTTACTGAGTGTGTTGTAGATTTTAAGCATGTCGACATTTTACTTGAGTATTTGTTTGTATTTTAACTTGTCACTACTAAACCCTTATTTTTTATAAGATATACACCAGTTCATCGTTGTATAATCAACGGGTTTTATAGATTAATTACTGGAGAAAAATATGAGCGTTTTAGTAACACAACAAGCACCGGATTTCACAGCCGCAGCGGTATTAGCAAATGGCACAATCGTTGATGATTTTAAATTATCAAGCCTGAAAGGCAAAAAAATCATGGTGTTTTTCTACCCATTAGATTTTACTTTTGTTTGTCCTTCGGAAATTCTAGCACACCACCATCGTGTAGCTCAATTTACTGAGAAGGGTGTAGAAGTGGTCGGTATTTCAGTTGATTCACAATTCACGCATAACGCTTGGCGTAATACAGCGCCAGCAGATGGTGGTCTAGGTCCGATCGATTTTCCATTAGTAGCTGATACAGATCATTCTATTATGGAAGCTTATGGCATTGTACATCCAGCAGGCATCGCACTTCGTGCTTCATTTTTAATTGATGAAGAATTTAATGTTCGTCATCAAGTAGTCAATGATCTTCCATTAGGTCGTAATGTTGATGAAATGTTACGTATGGTTGATGCACTTGATTTCCACACAACGCATGGTGAAGTATGTCCTGCAGGTTGGAATAAAGGTGACGAAGGTATGAAGGATACACCAGAAGGTGTGGCTGAGTACCTAGCTAAAAATGCTGATAATCTGTAGTAATTAATCAGTTTTATGAAAGGGAGTAAATAGCTCCCTTTTTTTACGTATTTAACAACAAGGAAATCAATATGAAAAAATTAAAATGTATGGTGTGTGGCTGGATTTATGATGAGGCGTTAGGCGCTCCTAAAGATGGCATTAAGCCAGGTACTAGGTGGGATGATGTTCCTGAGGATTGGGTCTGCCCTGATTGCGGCGTTACCAAGGATCAATTTGAGATGGAAGAAATCTAGTAAAATATCTATTTTGGAAATTTATTCGCAGGAAGCAAGATGTCTAAAGTATTAGTATTGCCAGGTGATGGTATTGGTCAAGAGATTGTTGCTCAAGCCTTAAAGGTTATTGAGTATTTAAACAAAAATGATGGCTTGAGTATGGAGCTAGTTCATGGTTTAGTAGGCGGCACAGCTTATGACGAAACGGGCTCGCCATTGCCTCAAGCAACTTTGGACGCTGCTCATGAATGTGATTCGATTTTACTCGGTGCTGTGGGTGGTTATCAATGGGAGGCGTTAGAGCGCGACCTTCGCCCTGAACGTGGCCTACTTGGGCTACGTGCTGAGATGGATTTATTTTCAAACCTTCGTCCAGCTATTTTGTATCCACAGTTAGCCAGCGCATCAACTCTTAAAGAAGAGGTTGTTTCTGGCTTGGATTTAATGATTGTACGTGAATTAGTGTCAGGTATTTATTTTGGCCAGCCTCGCGGTATTGAAATTCGTAATGGTGAGCGTTATGGATTTAATAGTGCGACTTATTCAGAATCTGAAATCAAACGCATTGGTCACTCAGCTTTTAAAATTGCACAAAAACGAGATAAACGAGTTTGTTCGGTTGACAAGGCTAATGTGTTAGAAGTGTGTGAATTATGGCGTGAAGTGATGGAGGAAGTGGCTAAAGATTATCCAGATGTTGAGCTTTCTCATATGTATGTGGATAATGCAGCTATGCAGTTAGTCAGAACGCCTAAGCAATTTGATGTCATGGTCACCTCAAATCTGTTTGGTGATGTATTGTCTGATTGTGCTGCTATGCTGACTGGTTCAATTGGTATGCTACCAAGTGCCTCTTTAAACAAAGATGGTTTCGGTATGTATGAGCCAATTCATGGCTCTGCACCAGATATTGCAGGCCAAGATGTCGCCAATCCTTTAGCCACTATTTTGTCAGTATCTATGATGTTGCGCTACTCACTTGATCAGGTATCACTGGCTAACAAAATTGATTCAGCGGTTAATACAGTTCTGGATCAAGGCTATCGTACTCAAGATATCGCAGCAAAAGGCGATACAGTTGTCGGTACGAACAAGATGGGCGACTTAGTCGTTAAAGCACTTCAAGGATAAAGATGAAAATTGTCGTTTATTCAACGCATACTTGCCCAATTTGCGTAAAAACTAAAGAGCTGTTAGACAAGTGGAATTTGCCTTTTGAGCAAAAATACATTGACGATGATCGTGCCAATATGGTGGAATTTTCAAAAGTGACTGACGGTGCTAGAATGGTGCCACAACTCACCATTGATGGTAAGCATATTGGCGGGTTTAGTGATCTGACAGAACTACACATGGACGGCTTTTTCAAATAAGGCTAATTTTTACCCTTATTTTCGTTATCAAAAATTTCCAATTAGTCACTTTTTAAATTCCTTACGCCTCAAATTTGGCAAAAATTACCACCGCTTAATGCTTTTTCTATAGTTTTTAGCATTAGTTAATTGAGGGTATTTAATACAGCCAAATTAACAATATCACAATAATAACAATTGGCAAGGTGTACTTTTTAACATCAAACTCGTCTTGAGAAGATGTGACAGTTGCCGTTGAAGGGCGTGTCTGTTCTGTTGGCACAGGAGCAGAGTTCAGTTCAACCTTTTGCTCGACTGCTTCGTTAAGTTGCGCTATTAGTTCGTCTTTCTTGTTTTTAAGATTAAGCTGAACACCAATTGTTTGGCCATGATCTTTTAGTTGTTGTTTGGTCATGCTTTTAAAATTCATTCCAACTCCTTAAGTTTGTCAAAATTTACTATCAGTACACTTTTGTCTATCTTACCTGTTGAAAACTTAGTAAATAATGAAAATGAGTCTTTTTCAGGGCTTAAATTGCCAATAAATGGGTTAAAACAGTGTTTTCAGGGATAAAAACGATCGAATATCATCGATATAGCCCTTATTTTTACCAATCACATAAAAATTTCACAAATATTCAAAATGGTTTATAAGTCTTAATAATTGCGTTACAATTCGTCTATTGGTACTGGAAAAGAAAGTCTACTAGAAATATGAATTTAGAAATTACTCAAGAATTTTCCAATAGTCTGTATTGGATATCGTTGATAGCTGTGGTAGTGTCATCAGCCTCTGGTGTGTTGAAATCCGGCTTTAGAAAATTTGATTTATTTGGCGTGGTGATTATTGCTATTACTACAGGTTTGGGCGGAGGATCGTTGCGTGATATGCTGTTGGGTCTAGATGTTTTTTGGATAGAAGATCAAATATTTTTCATTGTTTCGTTTTTGAGTGCTGTGTTGATTTTCATTGGTGCAAGGCTAATCCCTATTTCCTCGAAACTTTTTTTAATTCCTGATGCAGCTGGACTAGCAGCTTTTAGTATTGCTGGAACTATGACGGCCCTAATGGCAGATGCCTCATGGATAATTGCCAGTTTCATGGGCGTTATTACAGGAGCAATGGGCGGAATTTTTCGAGACTTATTAAGCAACGAAACGCCGATTGTGTTTAAAAGTCCACTATATGCAACGGCTGCCTGGATAGGTTCTTTAGGATTTATTGTACTTGTTGATTCTGGTATTAGTGTTACTATTAGCGCTATTATTGCTGGCCTATCTATTTTTATTACCCGCTTATTAGCACTTCGCTTTAACTTAGGCTTACCAAAATTTCAACTTAAGGAATAAAAATGGCTAAAAAAAATGACGACATGTTGTCGTCATTTTGTAAGGTTGAGCGGCGAAGATTTACAGATCTAGCGCCTCAATTTCCAGTAGCATTTTGTTAATATGCACACCTAATTGTTGATCATAGCCACTCCAGTCTTTATATGCTGTTAGATGTTTATCGGCAAAAGGTTTGATTTCGTAGTCGGCCAAATCTTCGTCATATCCTTTTCTAGATTCTTGTTCGATAATTTTAAGGTAATTTAGATAGGGATCAATCGATTGGGTAACAGCTCCTGAGTAACCATGTCCAGGAACATAAGTGTCAATAGTTAAGTTTTTAGCATAATCTAAGATTTTGATATTGTCTAGCATGCTTGACTGTCCATCAAATCTTCCCATTCGATCAGTAAAGGCATTGTCACCAGTAAAAAGAGTTTTGGAATTTACATGCTCAATCATAATATCTGAAGATGAGTGAGATGATGGGAGTGGCGAGTGAATAATGAACTTTTGTCCTTCGATCGTTAGTGCGTCTTTATGGCCAATTGAATAAGTTGGTATAACAGCGATTGTTCCTTTTGCTTTATTAGTAATGTCACTATATATCTTTATCCAACGTTCAGCTTCACCGTATTCCGCTTCTCGGATCATGTTCATGTGGGCGTAGAATTTAGCATCTGGGTATTTATCTTTAATAGCATGATTTGCAAGCCAATGGTCACCATGCACATGCGTGTTTATAACAGCCACAACTGGTTTTGATGATACTTTTTCTACCTCATTAAGAATATTGTCCCCAACAAATTTTGAACTACCAGGGTCAATAATGATTAAACCATTATCTCCTTCAATAAAAATAGGGTTGTTCATAAAGCCATGATTTTTCTCGCTAGGGCTGGCAATAGGCCCATGTATGACATGAACTTGATCATTTAGTTGTTCAAATTTAAAATCGCCCACACCATTAATCACCCAAGCATTTACGAAGCTTGAGAATGTTAATGCAAATAGTAATACCAATTTGTTCATGCCTGTCTTTCCTCTATATTAAGTTAATTATTATAGCTAATGTTATAATGTTAATTATGCGAAAAAAACCCACATTGACTAATATTACTGATATAGCAAAAACACGATTTTTTAATATTCAATCCATGGATGTTGAATTTTCTAATGGAGAGAAGAGGCAATATGAGCGTTTGAAGCCACCTGGCAATGGTGCAGTTTTAGTAATTCCAATGTTGGATGATGAAACCGTATTAATGATTTATGAATATTCTGGTGGCACAGATCGTTATGAGCTAGCACTCACTAAGGGCAAAATTGATGATGGTGAAACGCCTTTAGAGGCCGCCAATAGAGAGCTCATTGAAGAAATTGGCTATGGTGCCAAAAGACTTACTTATATTAAACCTTTGAGCATTGCACCAGGCTATCAGTCTAGTGAAACACATATTGTTTTGGCACAAGATTTGTACGCAGCGAGTGCACAGGGTGATGAGCCAGAACCGCTTGAAGTAGTTGAGCATAAATTAGCTGATTTGGAAAGCCTGGTTTATGATGATAATTTAACGGAAGCCAGAAGTATTGCCGCTCTTTACATGGCTAAAGAATTAATTAGACAACAAAATATAAGTGATTGAAATTCCAAAAGATTTTGTATTAACAGATTCAGATACCCCTTTTTGCGATGTTGAACGCGCCTTAGAAGAGCCCAATGGCCTTATTGCTATAGGGGGTGATTTAACAACTCAACGATTATTGGATGCCTATAGTCGTGGTATTTTTCCTTGGTATAGTGAGCAAGACCCAATTCTATGGTACTGCCCAAACCCAAGAATGGTGATTACTCCAGATAAGCTGCATGTGTCTAAAAGCTTAAGAAAAACATTAAATTCAAGTAAATTTCAACTCAAGATCGATACTGATTTTGAGCAAATTATTCATCATTGTAAAACGGTTCAACGCAAAGACCAGACGGGCACTTGGATTGACCAGGATATGGTATTTGCTTACACAAAGCTATTCGAACAAGGCTTTGTTCGCTGTATTGGCGTATATCAACAATCTAAATTAGTTGGCGGATTATATGGTGTGTCATTAGGCAACGTATTTTTTGGTGAATCGATGTTTTCATTGGTCAAAGACAGCTCAAAAATAGCCTTTGTTCATCTATTAGAACAGATGGGCTATTCATTGATCGATTGCCAAGTTGAGAGTCCTCATCTAAACAGCCTTGGTGCCTTTAATATTGAGCGTCGCGCGTTCATTCAAAGTCTTAAAGAATTACTGTAAAATAGCGACTAATTTTACAAAACTACCAAATGAGAATCTATATGGGACAATTAATCAAATTAACAGCGCTAATTTTTGTAATTGCTGGCATTTCTGCTTGTGGGAGAATGGGCGAATTAGAGACTGTTAAACCAGTTCAAGTAGCCGTTAGTCAGGTGGCAGTAACACCAGAACTAGATATTTTGCCGCATAACTCAAAATAAAACTTGAGCTTTTCCTACAAAAACCAATCCTTACATGCTGAATCTGTTGATATTGCAGATTTAATGCAGAGCTACGGCTCTCCGTTATATGTATATTCACGCACTGATATTGAAAAGAATTGGCGCGAGTTTGACTCAGCCTTTGGACAGCATCCGCACCTGGTTTGTTACGCAGTCAAAGCTAATTCTAATATTGCCGTATTGAATGTATTAGCTAGAATTGGTGCAGGATTTGATATTGTTTCTATTGGTGAATTGGAGCGCGTTTTGGCTGCAGGCGGAGAAGCTTCAAAATGCGTATTTTCTGGTGTGGCTAAAACCCAAGTAGAAATTGAGCGCGGCCTAGAGGTTGGTATTCGTTGCTTTAATGTAGAGTCTGCTGCTGAGCTAGTACGTATTGAGCAAGTGGCGTCGAGTTTAAACATCCAAGCATCCATTTCAATACGCGTCAATCCAAATGTCGATGCAAAAACACATCCATATATTTCAACAGGCTTAAAAGAAAACAAATTTGGTGTTGATATCGATGACGCACTTGAGTTGTATAAAACAGCGCACCAGTCTGAGCATTTGCTGATTAAAGGTTTAGATTGCCATATTGGTTCACAGATTACAGACGTTTCTCCATTTTTAGATGCACTAGACAAAGTGCTAAGCTTAATTAAGACGCTTAAAGCCCAAGGTATTGATATCGAGCACCTAGACTTAGGCGGCGGCGTTGGTATTACTTATGATAATGAAGTGCCGTTAGATATTTCAGCTTACATTGCCCAGGTATTAAAAAAAGTTGGAGATTTAGAGATTATTTTAGAACCCGGTAGGGCGATTGTTGGTAATGCAGGTATTTTTATTACTAAAGTAGAGTTTCTAAAGCAAAATTCAGATAAATCTTTTGCACTGATTGATGGTGCAATGAATGATCTCTTGCGCCCCGCTTTTTATAATGCGTATCATCATGTATTACCAGTTAGTGAAAATTCCATAGGGGTTGATGCCAAATGGGATCTTGTAGGCCCTATTTGTGAAACAGGAGATTTTTTAGCTAAAGATAGGCATTTGTCTTTATCTGAAGGTGACTATTTAGCATTAATGTCCGCAGGGGCATATGGTTTTACCATGAGTTCAAATTACAATTCCAGACCACGCGTAGCTGAGGTAATGGTGTCAGATAGTGAACACCACCTTATCCGTAAGCGTGAAACCATCCAAGATTTATTTAATACAGAGTATCTAATCAATGACTAAGCTTACCAATAACCAAAAGAAATTTTTAAGATCCAAAGGTCACAGCCTTAAACCTGTTGTGATGATTGGACAACACGGACTGAGTGAGGCCGTTTTATCAGAACTTGAATCAAGTCTAGAAACCCATGAATTATTAAAGATCAAGGTTCGTGGCGATGATCGTGAAGATAAGCAACATGTAATTGATAAGATTGTTCAAGCAACCCATGCACACTTAGTGCAGGTTATTGGAAGTGTTATGGTCATTTATCGTGCATTTGATAAAGATCCTCAAATCATCCTTCCAAAAAAATAATTCAAAATGATTAAGATTGCAATTAGTGCTGCCGAAACTTCAGGTGACCTAATTGGATCAACATTAGTTCAAGCGCTAAAAGCCCAAGATCCAACTCTTAATATTGAAGGGTTATGTGGTGAAAAAATGCAGACTCAGGGCTGTATAAAACACTGGGATATGAGCCTAGTAAATGTCATGGGATTCAGCGAAGTTCTAAAAAAACTTCCATCGCTATTAAGGCTAAGAAAATCTATTGTCGAGTATTTCTCTCAACATAAACCAGATGTATTTATTGGGGTAGATGCGCCTGATTTCAATTTTGTTATTGAAAGAAAGCTTAAAGGCCTCGGAATTAAGACAGTTCACTTTATTTCGCCTTCAGTTTGGGCGTGGCGTGCATCACGGGTTAAAAAAATCAAGCGTTCTAGCGACTTAATATTATGCCTATTCCCTTTTGAGGTAGATTTTTACGCGCATCATAATCAGAGGGCTGTATTTGTTGGTCATCCTTTAGCAGAGAAACTCACCCCTAGAAAGAACCACCAATCAGGTAAAAATATTTTACTCATGCCTGGCTCAAGAGCGGGAGAGGTAAGGCGTCTTTTGCCTGAGATGCTCCTTGCAGCGAAATCGATGTCACATCAAGATCCATCATTTAAGTTTCATTTAGCATTAGCGAATGAGGAATTACTTGAATGGGCTAAAGATATTATCGGTCAACAAGATATAAGTCTTTCAGTTAATAAGGCGCATGAGCATATGCAAAACGCAGATTTGGTGTTGGTCGCATCGGGGACCGCAACACTAGAACTGTCCTTAATTGGTGTGCCAATGGTGGTGGTTTATAAGCTGTCTAAGCTGAGTTATTTTATCGCTTCAAATTTAGTTAAAAGTAAATTTATTAGTTTGCCTAATGTGATTGCTAACAAAGCCTTGGTTCCAGAATTGATCCAAAAAGAAGCAAATGGTGATAATATTGCCAACCATGCAATGGCTATTCTAAAGAGTGATCATTCAGATTTGACTGAGGAGTTTTCTAAAATACATAAAAGTCTTTGCTTGAACGCCAGCCAAGAGTCAGCAAAGCTTATTCTTGAATTTATCCATGAATAAAGAGCTGCAAAAAATTATTAATTTGGCGCTTGATGAAGATTTAGGCTCTGGTGATGTTTCGGCAACTTTATTGCCCAATGAGCAAGCTGTTGCAACCATTATTTGTCGAGAAAGTGCTGTCATTTGTGGTGTTGAATTTGCTCAAGCTACTTTCGCCTCACTAGATAAAGATATTAAAATCTCTTGGCAAGTTAAAGATGGAGATTTAGTGGCGCCATCTCAAATTTTAGCAACCTTGTCAGGCTCATCAAGATCAATTATTAGTGGGGAGCGTGTAGCACTTAATTTTTTGCAAGCACTGAGTTCAGTGGCAACGCAAACAAACTTAATGGTTGCCAAAATAGCACATACAAAAGCAAAATTACTAGACACAAGAAAAACTCTACCTGGGCTTCGACTGGCGCAAAAATATGCGGTTAAATGTGGTGGCGGCAATAATCACCGACTTGGATTGTATGACTGTGTCATGCTTAAAGAAAACCATATTATAGCTTTCGGTAGTATAACTAAAGCCGTGAAAAATGCTAAAGAAAAATATCCAAAGCTTGACTTAATTGTTGAAGTAGAAACGCTAGATCAATTAGCAGAAGTGCTTAAACTAGAAGGTGTAACGCGAGCATTGTGCGACAATTTTTCACATCAAGAATTGGCTCAGGCTGTACAAATGGCTTCTAGTAAGTTAGATCTTGAAGCTTCTGGAAATATTAATTTAGAAACACTTGTTGCTGTTGCCGAGACGGGTGTTGATTTTATTTCAACTGGTATTATTACTAAAGATATTAAGGCAGTTGATTTGTCATTACGCTTTTCCTGAAGCAAAAAACACCGGACTACTGAGATCATCTTGGATGTTATAACGTAGAGGTTGTGAATCTTCCCCAATAACTTGCCCACCTGCTGCTTCCAAGATACAGACACCTGCGGCCGTGTCCCATTCAGAGCAAGGGCCAAATCTTGGATAGTAGTCATATTCGCCCTCAGCAATTTTACAAAATTTTAGTGCACTACCTAGGTGGCTTATATTGCATTCCCCAATCTGATTTAAGTGATCATTTAGTTTTGAATTATGCAACGAGTGATGCCCAATAACAACCTCTAGAGGTTCTTTTTTAGAATTCACTTGTAGCAACGTGGTTGTATTATTAGTGAGTTTGAAGGCTTGATAATTTTCGTTAGTAAAATAGTGTGTTTTACTAAGAGGTGCATATATAAAACCATAAATAGGGCGATTTTCTTTAATATAAGCGATGCAAATGCAAAATTCTCCCGTTTGTTGAATAAAATCTCTGGTGCCATCAAGTGGGTCTATAAGCCAATATTCACTCCAAGTTGAGCGAACTGAAAAATCAGGTAATTCTGACTCTTCTGAAAGAATAGGGATGTTGGAAGTTATCTGACTTAATCCTTTAACTAATTGCTGATGCGCTTCTTTATCAACAACTGTCAAAGGAGTTTGGTCTGATTTAGTCTCAATGGTGAGACTGGTTTTGTAATACGACATAATCATCTCTCCGACTTGAGTGGTAAGTGTGATTAAGTGTGGTGTTAGCGTATTAAACATCATGATATTATCATACCATTGAGCATGAAAAATACTGCTAAATATGGTGGGCCTACTTGGACTTGAACCAAGGACCAATCGATTATGAGTCGAGTGCTCTAACCAGCTGAGCTATAGGCCCGATAAAACGGATTTTTTAAGAATCTAAAAAGCTTTGAAGCTTATGGGCACGAGAAGGATGTCGTAATTTTCTCAGTGCTTTGGCTTCAATTTGTCGAATACGCTCTCGCGTTACATCAAATTGTCTGCCAACCTCTTCAAGTGTATGATCAGTGTTCATATCAATACCAAAACGCATTTTTAGCACCTTTGCCTCACGAGGAGATAAGTTTGCTAATAATTCGCCTGTGGTCTCTCTAAGACTTTCTTTTGTAGTAATTTCTACAGGTGAAGATAGATTAGTGTCTTCAATAAAGTCACCGATATTAGAGTCTTCGTCATCACCTACAGGTGTTTCCATAGATAAAGGCTCTTTGGCAATTTTAAGAATTTTAATAATCTTGTATTCTGGCAACTCCATTTCAACAGCTAGTTCTTCTGGAGAAGCTTCACGACCAAATTTTTGTAATAATTGACGGCGAACACGATTTAGTTTGTTTATAGTCTCAATCATATGCACTGGAATACGAATAGTTCGAGCTTGATCGGCAATTGAGCGAGTAATCGCTTGACGAATCCACCAAGTAGCGTACGTTGAGAATTTATAACCACGACGGTACTCAAATTTATCTACCGCTTTCATTAAGCCAACATTACCCTCTTGAATAAGATCCAAGAACTGTAAGCCACGATTTGCATATTTTTTAGCAATAGAGATAACCAATCTTAGGTTGGCTTCGGTCATTTGTGACTTAGCTTTCTTAGCGCGACGATCACCTTTACGATAAAGCTTATTTAGTGCTTTTAATTCAGCGATAGTTAAATGCATTTCTTCTTCATATTCATGAAGATTTTTCTGTGCATAAAAAATTTCATCTTTAGAAGATGCGAGTGCTGAAACTAGTTTTTCATCTAATTTTGCATTTTTCAACCAATCATAGTTAGTTTCATTACCGGCAAACATCTCAAGAAATTGAACTCTTTCCATTCCCGCATAAAGACAGGCACTTTGGATTACTTTTTCTTGTTTTTTGACCTGGTCGACGCGATCACAAATAACTACCATCATAGTTGAAACAAGCTTAGGCGCTAGGCGCAAGTCTGACAAACCTTTGGAAAGCTCTACCCGAGCAGCTATTGTTTTTTTATGACGAAAACCATGCTTATCTTTTAGTTCTTGATAACCTTCAGAACAGCTTAAAACTGTCTCAAAACGGGTATTTACCTTGTCTTCATCAGGGCCAGAGTATTCCATTTCTTCCATGTCTTCATACTCTTCAATATCATCAAACTCGCCGGCATCAAATGCAGCTTTTTTAGCTTCAAAATCTGCTGCATCGCCTTGATAACCAATGATTACATCGGTAATTTTACACTTGCCTTCTTCTAGTCGTTTATGCGCCTTGAAGAAGTAATCAGTGATTGATGGGTAAAGTGTAATAGCTTGCATAATTTCAAATACACCAGCTTCAATTTCTTTAGCAATACGAACTTCATCTTTTTGCTCTAATAGGTCTACGACACCCATCTCACGCATGTACATTCTCACTGGATCAGTTGTTCTACCAAATTCAGAATCTAGCGCTGCAAGCGCTGCAACTGCAGCTTCTGCAGAAGTAGATTGTGATTTAGCACCTGCAACGACTAAGGTATCAGCATCAGGAACTGTATCAGAGACAGAGATGTCTAATTCTTCTAGAATCGTAACAATAGGCTCTATTTGATCTTGTGTCAGTAAGTCCTCAGGCAAAAGATCATTAATTTCAGAGTAGGTTAGATAACCTTTCTCTTTACCAATCATGATAAGTTGTTGAAGTGCTTGCTTATGTGCTTTAGTAGTAGATTTCATAGAGTGACTTGTTATGACGGGCCAAGTGATGGATTATACACAAAGTTATCGATTAAAAATCATAGCCTTGCGTACTTTAAGGTGAATAACTATTGGATATCAGAAAAAATGTTAATAATAGATTGTTCTTCGCTAATTCGCTTGATGACTTCTGCCATAACTGGCGCAATAGAAAGTTGTCTAATTTTATTACATTTAGCTGTTTCAGCATTTAATGGTATGGTGTTTGTGGTGACTAGCTCATCAAGTTCAGAGTTCTCAATAGTGCTAATGGCATTACCAGAAAGCACGGCATGTGTTGCATAGGCTACAACTTTTTTTGCACCTTTTTCTTTTAGAATGCCTGCCGCTTGACACAAGGTTCCAGCTGTATCAACCATATCATCAATTAAGACACAGGTTTTTCCTTCAACATCACCAATCACATTCATCACCTTAACCATATTAGGCGCAGGGCGACGCTTATCAATAATTGCTAAATCTGCATCATTAAGTTTCTTAGCTGCAGCGCGAGCTCTTACAACTCCACCAACATCTGGAGAAACGACCACAATATCCTTGTAATTTTGATTAATGATGTCATCTAATAACACGGGTTGAGCGAAGATATTGTCAATTGGAATATCAAAAAATCCTTGGATCTGATCAGCATGCAAGTCAACTGTTAAAATTCTATCAATTCCTGAAGCCTCAACCATCTTAGCAGCAAGTTTTGCTGTAATTGGAACGCGCGTTAAACGAGAGCGACGATCTTGTCTTGAATAGCCAAAGTATGGCACAACTGCTGTGATTCTTGCTGCTGATGAGCGCTTTAAGGCATCCGCCATAACCAATAACTCCATTAGAGTTTCTGCTGGAGAAGGCCCGCAAGTAGGTTGTATGATGAAGACGTCACAGCCTCGGACATTTTCTAAGATTTCAACTTGAGATTCACCATCGCTAAATCTTCCAATAAGGGCCTTTCCTTGTGCAATATTTAAACTAGAAATAATTTCACCAGATAGTAACGGGTTTGCGTTACCACTAAAAATTTTGATCGTGTCAAGAGACATAAGCGTGATTGATTGTTGAAAGTTGATTAAATTATACTAGGTTACAGTGACAAAAATAATTTTTGCTTGTGGATTGCATGAGTAAATTTGACCAAATAAAAAACATAAAAAAAGCTACGCCTTAATGCTAAGACATAGCTTTTGAAAATGGCTGGGCTGGCAGGGATCGAACCTGCGAATGACGGGATCAAAACCCGGTGCCTTACCGCTTGGCGACAGCCCATTTGAAGATCGGAGAAGTGTCTATTGCTTTCGCAGTAAAACTCATCCATTTTTTTGGCATTTTTTCTAATGCTACCATAGCATCATTTTGATTGGAAAATTCAGCAAAAACACAACTGCCTGTCCCACTCATTCTAGCTTTCCCTGAGATATTAGAACAGCGATTAAGATGATCTAATGCAAACCTAATTTCTTCTGTTTGCTCAATGGCTGCTTGCAAACAATCGTTATGAGTATTTTCAAGCTCAGAGAAGTCGGATATTTTCCCTATCATCGGGCTCATTGTCAATGCTTTATGCGAGAAAATTTTTGATGTTGCAATATGCTCATTAACAAACACCACTAAAAAGTGATTATTTGGAGTTTTTATTGGGCTTAGTATTTCTCCAACACCTTCTGCCCAAGCGCTTTGAGCATAAATAAAAATTGGCACATCAGCGCCTAACTTTAAACCTAATTCCATAAGCTCTTGCTGGTTTAAGCCTGTGTTCCAAATATAGTTTAGCGCAACCAATGTCGTTGCTGCATCAGATGAGCCGCCTCCCAGGCCGCCACCTGAGGGAATGCGCTTAACAATAGAAATGTTACAACCTAACTGAGTATGGGTAATATTTTGTAAGAGTTTTGCGGCGCGAATGATTAAATCAGATTCAGGCGCTATGTCATCATTGCCTGAGGTGCGACTGATGATGCCGTTATTGGTAATCGAAAATTGCAACTCATCATAATAATCTAACAACTGAAAGAGGGTTTGTAAATTATGATAACCATCTTCGCGCTTACTATTGATGTGCAAAAATAAATTAATCTTTGCCGGTGCGAGCCATACCTTAGGAGGGCTAGACATCAATAAAGACATCTCGATAGTATTTTAATTCATTAATTGAATCACGAATATCGGCTAACGCTAGGTGCGCAGACTCACCTTCTCGAATCATTTTTGCTTGTGGCTTCCATCGTACTAAAAGCTCTTTTAATGTGCTTACGTCAATATGGCGATAGTGGAAAAACTTTTCTAGCTCTGGCATGTAATTGTATAAAAAACGCCTATCTTGACAAACGGTATTACCACACATAGGAGAGGCACCAGCGTTGACATGTTTTTCTAAGAACTCGATGGTTTGCTTCTCGGCTTGCTTGGAAGAAATAATGCTATCTTTAACACGCTGAACTAGGCCGGAGTTTGTGTGATGCTCAGTATTCCATTCATCCATACCTGCTAAAATTTCACTACTTTGGTGGATAACCATAGAAGGACCCTCTTCCAAAATATTGAGATTTGCATCTGTCACAATGGTGGCAATCTCAATAATTACATCGCGCTCTGGCAATAAGCCAGTCATTTCTAGGTCGATCCAAATTAAATTCGTATCTTTGTTCATGTTTTATCCTTTAACAGCCTGTTGATTCACGTACAAAATCGTCTAGTTTTTGATGTGCTGAGCCTGTATTTAAAATACTGAGTGCTTTGTTAATGCCATCTTGTAATGAGTCGCTTATGCCGCATACATAAATAGCAGCGCCTGAGTTAAGTGCAATGATATTTTTAGCTGAGCCTTCTTTACCATCCAACGCTTGTTGAATTAACGCCAGAGAGTCTTCTGCATCATTTGCTTTAATATCCTCTAAGTTTCCAAGTGGCAAACCAAAATCAGTTGGGTTGATTGTATAAGTAGTCACCACTCCATTGTTAAGTTCAGCAACAAAGGTGTCATCTGCAATAGAGATTTCATCCAGGCCATCTTTAGAGTGCACCACCATAACGTGTGTAGAGCCTAAAATTTTTAAGACGTTTGCGATAGGCTCAACCAACTCTTTGCTATAAACGCCCATCACCTGTGCAGGCGCTTTAGCAGGGTTGGTTAGTGGCCCAAGCACATTGAAAATAGTTCTAACAGCTAACTCTTTGCGAGGACCAATAGCGTGCTTCATGGCTGAGTGGTGAGCAGGTGCAAACATAAAGCCAACACCAATTTTTTTGATGCTATTACTGATCCGCTCTGCGCTCATCTCTAAATTAACACCAGCTGCCTCTAAAACATCTGCACTGCCAGATTTTGATGAAATAGAGCGATTACCATGTTTGGCAACGGAGCCACCTGCAGCGGCAACCACAAAAGCACAAGCAGTAGAGATATTAAACAAGCTTAGACCATCACCACCAGTGCCACAAGTGTCGACCAAGTGCTTTGAGTTTTTAACTTCAACTCCCTTGGCAAGCGAGCGCATTACTTTTGCACTGGCAGTAATTTCAGCAACAGTTTCCCCTTTCATGGAAAGACCAACTAAAAACGCACCAATTTGTGCATCGGTTGTTTTACCGGTCATGATGTCAGTCATAACATCATGCATTTCACCCTCATTTAAATCTTGTTTTGCAATAACTGCTTTGATTGCTTGTTGTATATTCATGGAGTTAGTCTTCGCTCATTAAAGTTTCAATTTCATCAATAGTTTTGGCAAGTTGTTCAGTTAAGACCGTATTACCAGCATTTGTTACCAAAACATCGTCCTCGATTCTGATGCCAATATCATGATAAATAGGATTGATTTTATCATCCTTGCGAATGTAAATACCAGGTTCAACAGTAATTACCATGCCTTCCTCAAATTTACGATGTTGTTGATTGTGTTGATATTTTCCGACATCATGTACATCCATGCCTAGCCAGTGACCAGTACCATGCATGTAAAAATTTGACAGCGGCTCACCTGGTAAAAGCAAGCCTAGCGATTCGAGCCCTAGTCGAATAATATTAGAAGCAATTTCATGTGGTTTATGTACGCTGATACCCGGTTTAATACTTTCAATAGCAGCTAATTGAGCATCTAGTACGATTTGATAAATTTGTTTTTGTGCTGTACTAAATCGACCATTAATCGGGAAAGTGCGTGTAATATCACTTGCATAGTTTTCAAATTCACAACCAGCATCAATCAGTACTAAATCACCATCATTGAGTGGTTGGTTATTTTCTATGTAGTGTAATATGCAGGCATTTTTACCACCTGCAACAATAGGCGTATAGGCATGTACCGCATTGTTTTTGACAAAGTGTGCGTCAAAAACACTTTGAAGTTCATATTCAAACATATTGGGAGATACATTTTGCATGGCAAGTACGTGAGCTACCATTGAAATGTTGGCCGCCCTTTGCATGGTGCTCATTTCAAACTCATCTTTAATTAAGCGCATTTCATGCAAGGGATCTTGCAAGCTTTTAAGCGTGTAACTTGAGAGTAAGTTGCTAAGCGTTCTATCAAGATCACAAGGCTTCTCGTCAAAATAAACCACATTTTCTGCTGTAATTAACTGTGACAGGTGATCTTCTAATAAGTTGATATTTAGAGCCTTTTCGAGTTTTAGAGTCCCGGTTGCGTCTGCAAGGCCTAGGCGCTCTCCATCCCAAATTTCACGATCAGGATCTTTATCTCTTAAAAACATAGTATAAGTGCTTCGACTTATAACAGCGACAGCTTGCGGTTCTTGAAACCCAGTTAAATAGAAAAAATCGCTATGCGGTCGAAATGGAAAAGTAACATCACCATTTCTAAATTGTTCAGGATTGGTTGAAATAACGATAACAGCGTTATCATCAATCTGGCTTAGCAGCTCTTTTCTTCTATTTTGATGTATCATTATTTTTCAATTCAGTTTAGTAGCGCAAAGATACCATGAAACACGTTCGCTTGTACCAAAATGCCCCTTTGAAAATTAATGACAAAGTGATGCTTGACGAATATGCATCGCATCATTTAATCAAGGTTTTGCGCTTTCCTCAAGGACAAGATATCACTTTATTTAACGGTGATGGTAATAATTACCAAGCAAGTGTATTGAGCACACAAAAGCAATGCGAAGTGCATATTAACAGTTGCGAGCCCAATCTAAGCGAGTCAAGCCTAAATCTTACTTTGGCACAAGGCATTGCTAAGGGCGACAAGATGGATTTTTTGATACAAAAAGCTGTGGAATTAGGCGTTAATCAAGTTATTCCTATTTTTACTGAGCACTGTGTTGTTAGATTAAAAAATGAAAAGCTAAAAAAACGCATGCAACATTGGCGCAAAATTATCATTGGCGCTTGTGAACAATCTGGCAGATCAGTGGTCCCAGAACTTTCTGAGCCGCTTGATTTAACGTTTCTAATGGAATGTGATCTTGGTCATGTGTTTGTACTACATCATCGAGCAGAAAAATCTTTATTAGAATTTGATAAGATTAACAAGGCAGCAATAGTCATAGGTCCTGAGGGAGGTTTGAGCGATGAAGAAATTGCTTATACAATTCAACAAGGAGCTCAGCCATTGTTACTCGGCTCCAGAGTGCTTAGAACAGAAACTGCATCATTAGCAGCGCTTGCAAATATGCAGTTATTATGGGGTAGTTAAAATCGCCAGTGCTTTTTGAATCGGCTCGAGCACATGGGCTAATTTTTTACGAATAGCCGATCCTGTCAGATTATGAGCTGAGATTATGCTAACTACTAGGCGCTCATTCACGCCTGCTAATAATAATCTAGCGTTAAGTTTATCTTGTTCTTTAACAGAAGTAATATTTAGACTTTCAATTTGGGCATTAATCTTATCAATAGAATCTTGCAGGGTTATTTGTTTATGGGTTAAGTATTGACCTAACACCTCTAAAGCCCGATAAAGCACATATTCTTGGTTGATTTTTTTAAGAATATGCGCAAGTGTTGCTAAGAAAATTTGAGATTGCTGATCATTAATAATTTGCAAATCAGGGTGTTGACATTCAAGTGGCTGAATATTAAGCTCATTAGGGAGATTGCCCTGCATTCTTTCAACAAATCCTACTAAAAATGCTGTTCTCCTTTGGCCTTGCTTCCAAAGCCTTTCCTTGTCTTTTTGATTGATTAACTCATTTTGTAAAACCAGACTAGTTGTATCAATAAGCTGCTCTGTATCATTCACAAAAGGTAGGAATTCTAGAAGATACTGCGCAATCTCTTGGCCAGTTTCAGTGAAAGTAACAAATTCTTTAGTTAATAAAAAACGACCAATTTCAGCCTGATTATCTGTATTTGTAGCACACCACCAGGTAACCTTTAATAGTTGATCATCAAGATTGGTTGAATTAGCTACTGCTACAACTGCCTCAACCTCACCCAGTTTAAGTAAAGAGGTGAGATTTGAAGATGCCACTTGCCCCATTCGCGACCAGCGCTTTAAATAAGAGGGGTAGCCACCCATTGCACCTAGTACCTGGGTAACTAAAAGTTTTTTAACTTCTTTAATATAAGCTTCACTATCACCACTAGGGCGTAATTCAATAGTCTGTTCTTTAAATTGTGCATTAAGACCAACGACTACCAATTTATAAGTATCAATACGAATAGCAATTGAGGTGGCGATTAAAACATTAAGTTTTAGGGTGTCTTCAGGCTCAAGCATTTAACAGTCTATTTAGTTGTGATAAAGAGTGAGAAGCAAGAGAATCTTTAAAGATAACCAATGAATTCTTACCGAGATTTATTATCACCAGGAATTGAGATTGATAGACGCAGTAAACGCAAGGATATTGCTGGTTATTGCCCATTTTGTCAGTCGTAGTGAGTGTTTTATCATTTAAGGAAAATGACAAAATGGTATTAGATTTCTTTAGAAAAATACTTAAATTCAGAAAGTAAAAATGCATCATAAGACCAATGCTTAAACTCAAACTAACGTAGTTATTAAAGCTATAAAGCCAAATCACAATAAGAGCAGACAGGTGAACAAGTATTGAAGTTTTTAAGTAAATTTTAGAAACCTGCAGTTTGAAAGCGGCGTGTTCAGTCGCTATCACTAAGCTCTACTGCTAGTTTACTCGCCCTGTCAAAAGCTGCACGCATAGCATGTGCAACAATCATATCAAAATTTTGATCCTGAAATGACTCGATAGCGGCCTGTGTAGTCCCATTGGGAGAGGTGACATTAGCTCGTAAATCTCGAGGAGATTCATCGCTAACACTAGCCATCATGCTGGCGCCTAAAGCGGTTTGAATGCTAAGTGATTGTGCAGTTTTTTCGTCTAATCCTAACGCCACACCAGCTTTTGACATAGATTCAATCATTAAGAAAAAATAAGCAGGGCCACTGCCAGATAGTGCGGTCACCGCATCTAGCATTACCTCATCTGCTACCCATAAGCTCTGACCCACGCTGTTAAGAATGCTGCTAGCTAATGCCTTTTGAGTGTGACTCACACGCTCATTGGCAAACATTCCTGTGACACCTTGATTTAACAAGGCTGGCGTGTTGGGCATGGTTCGCACAATTGCACAATCTCCATCAAGCCAGCGATTAATGTCGTGAACACGCACACCTGCAGCAATTGAAATAATCAATGTATTAGAATTTAACGATTGCTTTAATAATTGACAGACACTAGAAAGCATTTGAGGCTTAACTGCCAGAACTATGACGTCGCAATGTCGAACAAGCTCTGAATTATCCGTAAAGACTTCAAGGTTAAATTCTTTCTTTCTTAGGGATAATAATGACTCGTTAGTATCGCTGATTTTAATATTTTCAGCGGCAAAATCGTTGTTGATTAATCCAGAAATAATAGCATAAGCCATATTTCCTGCGCCAATAAAACCAATTGTTGTTGAATTTTTCATTACAATGTTTTTTAAATTTAGTCTAGTCGCTATTCTACCAAATAATATAAAGGGGCATTAAAGTGAGTGTAAAAAAATTCAGTCCAAAACTAATTATGATTGATGTTGATGGCACCTTGGTGGACAGCGTTCCTGATTTGGCGTATTGTGTTGATGAAACCATGAAAGCTATGGGAAAAAAACCATGGGGTGAAGCTCAAGTACGTCATTGGGTTGGTAACGGTGTGCCAAAATTGGTAGAAAGATCTTTAACAGGTGAGCTCGAAGGCACACCTGATCAAGCTGAGTACGACCAAGCTTATCCAATATTTTTAGAGTTATATTCTCACAATACTTCGGTGCGCTCATGTTTGTATGATGGCGTTAAAGAGGGGTTGGACTATTTGAAAGCGCAAGGCTACACGCTAGGCTGCGTAACCAATAAAGCCGAGCAGTTCACGCTGCCAATTTTGAAAGATTTAGGTATTTTTGATTATTTTGGTATTGTGGTATCGGGCGACACTCTAAGTAAGAAAAAGCCTGATCCGCTACCTTTATTGCATAGTGCTGAGTTTTTTGGCATTGACCCTCAACATTCATTAATGCTGGGTGACTCAGTAAGTGATGTTAAAGCATCACGCGCCGCTGGTTTTGAAATTATCTGTATGTCATACGGCTACAACCATGGTAACGACATTCGAGATACTAATCCAGATTTAGTGATCGATTCTATGGCTGAACTTAAAGAATATTTATAAATATTCATGCTTTTAGTGATTAAGATTTGCTGAAAGTAAACAATACAGTCATAAATTAAAATTGAGTAAAATGTATTGTTATGAATACATTTGATCAAGTACATATTTGGCATCCTTATGCCAAGGTCCCCAACGAAGTTAGCACGCATGTTGTTAAATCAGCTGACGGTGTTTATCTTAATCTAGAAAGCGATAAGCGAGTCGTTGACGGGATGAGCTCTTGGTGGAGTGCTATTCATGGCTACAATCATCCGACATTAAATCAGGCAATTACAACACAGTTGGGCAAAATGTCACATGTGATGTTTGGCGGCTTAACCCATGACCCTGCGATTGCGCTTGCCAAAACCTTAGTTGAAATTACACCTGAGAATCTAACTAAAGTATTTTTCACAGATTCAGGGTCAGTTGCAGTGGAGGCGGCTCTTAAAATGGCATTGCAATATTGGCATAATAAAGGCAAGCCAGATAAGCATAAATTTGTCACTATTCGAGGGGGTTACCATGGCGACACTTTTGGCGCCATGAGTGTATGCGATCCTGATAATGGTATGCACCATTTATTTTCCAGCGTTTTGCCAAAGCATTATTTTCTTAAGAGTCCTTCAATGGAGCCAATGGACGATGCATTGCAAGATTTGGAATCAACTTTAAAGCAACATTCTAACTCGATAGCTGCCATGATTTTAGAGCCTGTTGTTCAGGGTGCAGGAGGTATGAGACTTTACAATCCTCAGTATTTAACTAAGGCTAAAGCACTTTGTCAGCAGCACGACGTTTTATTTATTCTAGACGAAATTGCCACCGGTTTTGGTAGAACGGGCGAGCTATTTGCGTTGGAATATGTAGAGGTGGAGCCTGATATTTTATGTCTTGGAAAAGCTTTAACAGGTGGTTATATGAGCCTTGCTGCTACTTTAACGACTGATAAGATCTCCCAAGGCGTTGGCACATTAATGCATGGACCCACTTTTATGGCCAACCCCTTGGCTTGCAGTGTTGCTCATGCCAGTATTGAGCTCCTGTTAAATTCAGATTGGCAAGATAATATCGCTGATATTGAGACAGTACTGCATAGTGAATTATCCCCATTGAGAGAGCATGAAAAAGTAGCTGATGTGCGTATATTAGGCGCTATTGGCGTGGTAGAATTAACCGAAGAAATGAACATGGAAACTGTTCAAAATTTATTAATTGAAAACGGCGTTTGGCTTAGGCCTTACGGCAAGCTTTTGTACACCATGCCACCATTTATTATCAATAAGCAAGAGTTGTTACTTATCACTAAAGCGATTAAAGTCGTTATAGAAACATTATGAAAAAAATTATCTTATTGTTAGGCTTTCTGTCGATGTTAGCCCAAGCGAATGACTACGAAAAAGTTAGTGTTGAAGTTATTGCTGAAAAGCTCAATGGCAGCGCTTACTATATTCCAGGCCTATCCGGATCTGCCACCGAATATGAGGGCTTTATTTCTAACGCAGGTTTCGTTGTTACTAGCGAAGGAGTTGTTGTACTAGACGCACTAGGCACACCATCATTGGCGCAAGCAATGCTTGAAAAAATTCGACAAATTACCGACAAACCCATCAAGATAGTAATTGTCAGTCATTATCATGCTGATCATATTTACGGTCTTCAGGTTTTTAAAGAGCAAGGGGCTGAAATTTGGGCTCCTAAAGGCACCTGGGATTATCTTGACTCCGAGACAGCTCCTAACTTATTAGCATCCAGACGCATCTCTCTTTATCCTTGGATTAATGACAAAACTCGCTTAATTAAGCCAGATCGTATTATTGACAAAGATACGAAATTTAGCTTAGGTGATCATCAGTTTTTGATCAGTTATTTTGGTAAGGTTCATTCAGAAGGCGACATGTCTTTATTGAGCTTAAATGATCAAACACTCTATAGCGGCGATATTATCTTTGAGGGGCGAATTCCTTTTGTAGGAGATGCTGACATAATTGCTTGGTCAAAAACGCTAGATCGTGTTCGAAATATTGAGATGGAATATTTTGTACCTGGTCACGGAACTGCATCAGACCAGCCACAAGAAACCATGGATCTAACTTATCGATATCTGAATTTTTTATTAGATAAGCTTACTGCTGCCGTTGAAGACATGGCACCATTTGATGAAACTTACCAGGCAATTGACTGGTCTGAATTTGAAGATGAGCCAGCTTTTGAAGCGGCTAATCGAAAGAATGCCTACGCGGTTTATTTGTATTTAGAAAGAGTACTTTAATCAATCGGATCTACGTCTAAATACCAACGTACTTTATTTTTGAGCTTAATGGTGTCAACATGTTGGCTAAAAGTGGCCAGCATTTGGTGAAGTGCGGCTCTGTCGTTAGATTGAAGGTAAAGATTAAAGTAATAATAATCAGCCTTTTTTTCAATGGAATTTGTAACTGGTCCCCAAATTTCTACACTGTCCATGTTGACACTTTTTAATAGGCCGGCTACTTCACGCAAAAAATCCTCAGCATTTTGTTTATTTTTAGCATTCGCACATAACAACGCTTGATGAGCGAATGGTGGCATCATGGCACTTTGTCGCTGCTTAAGTAGGCCACTGGCAAATTGTGTATAGCGATTTGACAATACATAGTGAAACATTGGATGATCAGGATAGCGCGTTTGAATGGCTACCTCTCCTTGGTCGCCAGTTCTGCCTGCTCGGCCTGACACCTGGATAAGTAGTTGAGCCAAGTATTCGGTTGCGCGAAAATTAGTTGATAAAAACCCTCCATCAACATCTAGTATTCCCACCATCGCTAAATTAGAAAAATCATGGCCTTTGGCTAACATCTGTGTACCGACAATAATACAAGGCTCGCCGGAATTAATTTTTTCTAAATGTTCTGCGAGGGCTTTTTTGCGTCTTGTAGTATCTCGATCGATACGAATAATTGGTATTTCTGGGAAGTATGAGGTCAAAGTTTCTTCAAGCCTTTCTGTGCCATAGCCATAAACTTCTAAACTTTGCTCTCCACAATCGGGGCAAGACTGCTCTGGCATTTTTTCATCACCACAATGATGGCATTTAAGTCGATTAACGTGTCGATGATAAATCATGCTGGCATTACAATGGCTACATTCTGATTTCCAAGCGCATTCAGTACAGAAAAATACTGGCGCATAGCCACGTCGGTTAATAAACAACATCACTTGCTTGCCTTTAGATAGGTATTGCTGCATTTTTTCAACGAGCAGTTTAGATAAGGCGCCATCGGTATGCGAACGCATATCAATCAGACTAACTTTTGGCATTACTACGCCGCCAGCTCGATTGGCCAAAGTTAGGCGCGTGAGCTTATTATCCATAGTATTTTTTAAAGTTTCCAAGCTCGGTGTGGCTGTACCCAATATCAGCGGAATGCCAGCTTGCTTGGCACGAATAAAGCTCAGATCTCGCGCTGAATAACGAAAGCTTGATTGTTGCTTAAATGAGCCGTCATGCTCTTCGTCAATAATAATCATCCCAAGATTTGGCATCGGTGCAAAGATGGCACTTCGTGTACCTAAAACCACACCAGCTTCTCCGCTTTTGGCCATAAGGTAAGCGTCAAGTTTCTGGGTTTCATTCAGTTGCGAATGAATAGCCACTACACGGGTTTTTAGGCGCTGCTCAAAACGCGCTATCATTTGAGGCGTTAGGCCGATTTCTGGAACTAATACTAATACTTGTTGGTCTTTATTAAGCACCTCTTGGGTAATGCGCAGATAAACTTCAGTTTTTCCACTGCCGGTGACGCCATGAAGCAGAAAGCCGTGATACTTATGTTGTTCGGCCAAAATGGCTTCAATAGCTAGTGCTTGCTCCTGGGTAATTTCAAAGTCAGGCTGATTGGTTTTAACCGATAAGCCAATAACTTTTTTGATCTTTGCCTCTTTGCCAATACGCAAATTCTTAGGCATGGCTGCCAATAAAACTTCACCAACAGGGTGATGATAATATTTAGCTGCCCAAAAAAGAAAATCCAGAATAGGTTTATCAAGGATCGGCTCTTTATCCAGAACTTCCACAATGGATTTTAGCTTGTTAAAATCGCTTTTATCTTTATTGGCAAGCGCAATTCCAATGACTTTTTTAGCACCAAAGGGCACTTTAACACGTGCACCAACAGCCACTTCATGATCACTTTGGTAATCAAAAGTTTTGTTTAATGGAACGGCAATAGCAACTTCAATGATTGGCATGAATGCTGGAATATTAACCACGTAAAATAAATCATTTTATCAATTAAATCTTGGGCATGATTGTTATTCAAAATAGTATTAGCGTTAATAGTATTAATGAAGCAGAGTTTTCCAATACTCTGCAAAGCGTGCTAGATGAGCTTAATGTAAGCGATAGTGAGCTACTCGTGCGCTTTGTTGATAAGCCAGAGATTCAGCATCTAAATAAAACCTATCGTCATCAAGATAAAACCACCAATGTATTGTCCTTCCTTAGTAATCTACCGATTGAAATTGAGGAGGCGATTTTGGGTGATGTGGTTATATGTGTTGAAGTTGTAACTGAAGAGGCGAAAATGCAGCAAAAAACATTTAATAACCATTTAATTCATATGGCCATTCATGGCACATTACACTTACTAGGATATGACCATATAGAAGGGTCTGAGGCGCAAAAAATGGAAAGCCTTGAGGTAAAAATCCTGAAAAAACTACAGATTGAAAATCCTTATTTATGACATGCGCTCCTTTTAAACTCTGAGCCTGTTAACATAGATTACCAATTGTACTAAAAACAATTGGTGAGCAAGTAGTTTAATATCTCCCTTTGTTTTTTAACATTTTTTAATAATTGGGAGTTATATCGTGAATAGTAAATTTATCAAACAAGCAGTCCTTGCTGTTGTAATTATTGCGTCATTGGTTTATTACACTACCTCTGAGAAAGATGAAGCAGTCGTTATCCAAATCGCCGAAATGGACTGGGCATCAGCCGAGTTAATGGCAAATGTTGATAAGATCATTCTTGAAGAGGGCTACGGTTTGAAAGTTGAATTAGTGCCAGGTGCAACAGAAACAACGTTTGCATCAATGAATTCTAAAGGTCAGCCAGATGCTGCACCTGAATTATGGATTAACTCAGTTCGCGAGCCACTTTATAAAGCAATGAAAGAAGGTACGCTTCATTCAGAAAACAGCAATCCAATTACAGACTTAGGCGAGGGCTGGTGGATTCCACCATATACTGCTAAAGCACATCCTGAATTTAAAACAGTGCTTGACGTTATTAAGCGCCCAGATTTATTCCCAGACAAAGAAGACCCTTCAAAAGGCGCATTTGTAACATGTCCTGCTGGTTGGGGTTGTCAATTAGCTAATGCTAATTTATTCAAAGCGTTTGATATGGAAGCTAAAGGTTGGAAAATTGTTAATCCGGGTTCTGCTGCAGGTTTAGACGGCTCAATGTCAAAAGCAAATGATCGTGAGCAAAACTGGTTTGGTTACTACTGGTCACCAACAGCGCTTATTGGTAAATACAACATGGTTAAGCTTGATTTTGGTGCGCCATTTGCAGGTACTGAGCACTGGACCTCTTGTATAGCAAAAGAAGAATGTGATAATCCAAAGAAAACAACTTGGGCTAAGTCAGAAGTTCATACAGTAGTGACTGATAATCTAAAAAAGAATGGTGGTGTTGAAGTATCTAATTACTTTAAAAACCGTACTTATTCAGGCGCTGTAATGAATGAAATGTTGGTCTACATGGGTGACAATCAAGCCAGTGGTGCAGATGCAGCAATTGAGTTCCTATCGACCAAGCCAGAAGAATGGAAGTCATGGGTAGATGCAGCGACTGCAGATAAAATTAAAGCAGCGATTAAATAGTACGTCTATTTCAAAAATAATAAATGCCTGATTTTTCAGGCATTTTTTTTAACAATAATATAGGATTTATGATTGATATTTTGAGTGAGTTTCCAGCAATGAAAATTGGGGAACTTCGAGAGTTTAAAAAAAGTATAGATGGTAGTTTTTCAGAATTTACAGGCGAGTATGGAGAGGCGATAGAGAGCTTCTTTGATCCGCTTTTATGGTTTTTAGTTTGGTTTGAAAAATTATTATTAGCCACACCATGGCCAATCATTCTAATTATTGTTGGTTCACTTGCTTGGGCCGGAAGTCGCAGTATTAAAATTGCATCAGGGGCGATATTAGCATTCATCGCCATTGGTTATTTTGGCATGTGGGAAGATACTATGTCGACGTTGGCTATTGTTTCAGTTGCCACTTTGATTTGTATCGTTATCGGAATTCCGATGGGAATTTTGATGGCCAGATCAAAGTATGCGCAAACACTAGTAACACCATTGCTTGATATCATGCAAACCATTCCTGCTTTTGTCTATCTAATTCCGGTCGTCATGTTGTTAGGTATTGGTAAAGTGCCAGGTTTAATTGCTGTATGTATTTATGCACTACCACCAGTTGTTCGTTTGACTAACTTAGGCATTCGCCTGGTAAGTAAAGAGGCGTTAGAAGCTGCAGATGCATTTGGTGCTAGCTATAGTCAGCGATTATTCGGCGTGCAAATACCTTTGGCTTTACCAAATATTTTTGCAGGTATTAATCAAACGATTATGATGGCATTATCAATGGTGGTTATCGCTTCAATGATTGGTGTTGCAGGATTAGGTGTGCCAGTCTTACGCTCTATCTCAAACCAGTATTTAGCACTAGGGTTGTTAAATGGTTTGGCTATTGTGGCACTTGCTATTATTTTTGACAGAGTCACCCAAGAATATGGAAAACGATTGCAAAAGCACCGTCATGGAGATCATTCATGAGTGATATTGCTATTAGTATTAAGGGCTTATATAAAATATTTGGTAAGCGACCAAAGAAGATGGTGGAGTATGTAAAAGGCGGTATGTCAAAAGCTGACTTACTAGACAAGCATAACCATGTTTTAGGATTAAAAGATATTAACATTGATATTCCTGCCCATAAAATATCGGTGATTATGGGCTTATCAGGCTCTGGAAAGTCAACTTTAATTCGCCATATTAATCGTTTGATCGAGCCAACAAACGGCAGTATAGATGTTTATGGTGAAGATGTTTTATCCATGTCTAAAATTGCACTACGTGAGTATAGGCGCCATCAAACTTCCATGGTCTTTCAAAAGTTTGGCCTTCATGTGCACAAAACAGTTGCTGAAAATGTAGCCTACGGATTAGTTATTCAGGGAATTTCTTTGGATCAAGCTAAAAAAGATTCGCACAAATGGTTAGAGCGTGTTGGACTGGATGGATTTGAAGACTATTATCCAGCTCAGCTTTCGGGTGGCATGCAACAACGTGTCGGCTTAGCTCGAGCACTAGCGACTGACGCAGATATTTTATTGATGGATGAGGCTTTCTCAGCGCTTGATCCGTTAATCAGATCAGACATGCAAGATATCTTGCTTGACCTTCAGCAAGATCTTCATAAGACTATTGTCTTTATTACCCATGACTTGGACGAGGCGCTTCGCATTGGAGACTCTATTGCTATTTTGCGTGATGGTGAGGTGATTCAACAAGGAAACCCTCAAGATATTATTCTTAAGCCAGACGATGATTATATTGTTGATTTTATTCAAGAAATTAATCGTGGTCGCGTTATTAACATTAAGTCAATAATGAACAAAGGCAAAACAGTAGATGGTCCAAGCTTTCATCAGAGTAGCGTATTAGAAAATGTACTGTCTGGCGTTGTCGATAGTGAAAACCATGCAGCGAATGTTGTTGATGATAATAACGAAATTATTGGTAGCATTCATTTACAAGAAATTGCCACTGCTATTGCTAAACCGGCAGTTAAAAGTAATACTAATATTAATTATAAATAATCGTTTTTCAAAAATTTGACAAATAATGATTATTCAGCATTTTGCATACGTCCAAGGCGTTCCATCGCTCGTAATTCATCGTTAATATAATACATTTTTAGTGAATTTCGCTCCCAGGGCGGTATTCCCGCCTCTTGTAAGACCTTTTTAAGTGATTGTGAGTGCTTTTTACCTGCTAATTTAATACGTTGGCCCTCTACTCGATAGCGAATTGAAAAATTTGGCAAATTTTGCAATTCTTCATGAATTGGGCATTTTTCTAATGTTTTATCGTTCGAATTATTAATAAAGTACAAGGATTGCTGATAACGCCTTACTTCAAACTCATCCCATCTAACTAACGGCGTTGCGTCAACTTTGGCGGACAATAGCTCAATAATCTGACTCATAATTTTGTCACTAGGCGCTAGAAATTGCATTTGATTTAAATGATAGCGCAGAACATTTTTAATTCGATGAATTTCAAGCGTCATCAGCGCCTCAATTTGCATAAGGTTATTATCAGTTATAAGATTATTAGCCTGAATGTCTAACTGTGCTAATTCGCGCGTCAGTTTTAGTGCTTCTGATTGATGGCTGGCACTACGAGCAATTGATTTAACCAGATTTTGGTAAATTTTTGATAATGCGGGAATGAAGTCTATTCGCAGTAAATTGCGTCTAAAATTAGTATCTTTGTTGCTATCGTCTTCAATCCAGTTAAGTTTGTGATCGGTAGCATAGTCGACAATCTGTTGTTTTTCAATCCTCAGCATGGGGCGATAGTGGATACCTGATCCTAGTGATTTTTGTTGCGGCATTGAAGCTAAACCTGCAACGCCAGAACCTCGAAACAATTGCAAGAGCAAGGTTTCAGCCTGATCATTTTGATGGTGTGCAGTGCACAATACTTCATTAGCATTTAAATCACAAGATAATGAAAAATAGCGTTTTTTACGTGCATTTTCTTCAATATTAGACGATTTTTCTAGATGTAGATCAATATTTTTATAAGGTATATTTAGGCTTTTGCATAGTTTTTGGCAAAAAACATTCCAATTATCACAATGCTTGGATAGATGATGATTGCAGTGAACAACTCTTAAATGATTGGGAAAGTGAGTATGTAAATAATGCAGCAAGACGATCGAGTCCATGCCGCCACTTAAGCCTAGGACAATTTCTTTGCCCTCGAGAAAAGTATCTTTAGTCTTTAAATTGTCCAAACCCAAGGAGTTTTTCTTGTCTTGCAGATAATAAATCTTGTGTTGAGATTTTTTTGATGGTGTTAAGTTCTTTGATTAATGCAGCCTTTAAGAAAGATTGAGCTTTAGATGGATCACGATGAATGCCACCTAGAGGCTCATCAATAATAATATCAATCAAGCCGGCTTCTTTAAGATGCGTTGAAGTAAGCTTTAAAGATTCAGCAGCAATGTTGGACTTACTAACATCTTTATACAAAATAGATGCACAACCTTCTGGTGAGATAACGGAATAGATTGAATATTGAAACATCATCATTGTATCTGCTACACCAATCGCTAAAGCACCACCAGATCCGCCTTCACCAATGACTACGGAAATAATAGGAGTTGCTAAGGTTGACATTTCAAATAAATTTCTAGCAATCGCTTCACTTTGCCCACGCTCTTCTGCACCAATACCTGGATAGGCGCCGGGCGTATCAATAAAAGTAATGACAGGCATGTTGAACTTCTCAGCCATTTTCATTAGGCGCAGTGCCTTGCGGTAGCCTTCAGGACGTGGCATCCCAAAATTGTATTTTAATTTTTCTTGAGTTGTTCGACCTTTTTGTTGGCCAATAAACATAACAGGTTGGCCATCTAATTTGGCAATACCACCCACAATTGCATGGTCGTCGCCATAAGAGCGATCACCATGCAGCTCAGTAAACTCATCAAACACTGTATTAACATAATCTAGCGTAAACAAGCGTTTTGGATGGCGAGCGAGTTGCGAGATCTGCCAATCTGACAAAGAAGAAAATATCTTTTTAGTTAGTGACGTGCTTTTGGATTTTAAAGCGTCAGTTTCTTGTGCAATATCAGCTTTATTTTTAATGTTACAAAGCGCTTCTATTTTGTCTTCCAATTCAGCAATCGGCTGTTCAAAATCAAGATAATCTAAATTCATAAGGCGTTAAAATAAATATTTAAATAATGAAAGAATTATAGCAGATGGAACTATTAACACTACTATCTTTAACTGTCGCTACGTTTGTTTATGCCATCTCCCCAGGGCCAGGGATATTTGCAGTCTTGGCAACATCAACACGGTATGGACCTATTGCCGCATTATGGCTTTCAATAGGTCATGTTATTGGCGACATTTTGTATGTTTCGATTGCTATGTTTGCACTGACAATATTGGCTCAAACGATTGAACAAAGCATGGCTTATGTCAAAATTTTTGGTGCAGCATATTTACTTTATATTGGTTTTAAGCAATACCAATCAATGGGAGTTAGTTTTAAAGATGATAGCGCTAAAAAATCAGTGATTCATTTGCTTTTTTCTGGATTTTTAGTAGGCGGAACCAACCCAAAGACCATTGTTTATTATTTGTCTTTTTTGCCAATTTTTATTGACCTAAATAATCTTACGCTCATGACTGAAGTGCAAGTCATAGTAATCGTTGGGCTAACGGTTTTGCTCGCACTTAGTGTGGCAAATATTCTCGGGCTAAAGTTAAGAAAATCTATTGAAGATCCTGGCGTAGTTCAAAAAGTTAATAAAATAACAGGCGTTACAATGATGTTAGTCGGTGTTTTTGTGGCATTATATTAAAAGCCATGACCTTACTTGATTTCGCCTCATTATTTTTAATTGCCTTTGTATTTGTAATCACACCTGGGCCAGGCACATTAGCGGTATTTGCAAAGAGTATGTCTCAAGGTTTTATGCCAGCGTTTTATTTGTCATTAGGAATGGTTCTGGGAGATTTAGTGTATCTGGCTGCAGTACTTTTTTCGCTTGACTTATTCGCTGAAACAATTATGCCATTGATGGGCTATGTCAGAATCTTAGGCGGGCTATATTTAGTTTATTTGGGGTATAGTGTATGGAATGCTCATAAAGTGCAGCTAAGTTCAAAAGCTAAGCACAAGACTAATGCTAAGGAATTTTTAACGGGGTTAATAATTAGCTTAACCAATCCTAAAGTAATGATCTTTTATATTGCCATACTTCCTGCTTTCATTGACTTATCTCAAGTTGATTTATTTTATGCATTAGAGATTTTACTAACGGTTGGTATGGGACTAATAGCAGGTATTAATATGATTATTGTTGCGATTGGGCAGATTAAAGCTATGTTCTCAACGCCAGGCATGGATGAGCGTATTAATAAAATCAGCGGCGTTATCATGATGTCTGTTGGTGTTTTATTGGGACTATCATGACAGCAGATCGAAAATTAGCCTTATGGATCGTTTTAGCTATGTTTTTTTGGGGCGCCTCTTGGCCAATCGCCAATGTATTGTCAGGCTATATTAATGTGCATGAGTTTATTAGCTATCGCTACATCATAACTACTTTGTCTATGGCGCCGGTGCTTTGGTGGATGAAACTAAGCTTTAAGATTAGCTTAAAGCACTTTCTGATTGCAAGCTTAGCAGCGATACTATTAATATATTATTCTAAGTATTATTTTTTAAGTACAAAACATGGTGCCCCAGGGTTGGCTGGTGCAGTAGTCACAACCCTTATGCCGGTGTTAGTGTATTTACTGATGATGTTTAGTAAGCAAAACAAAACCCAAGGTAAAGATTGGCTGGCTTTATTGTTAGGTGTTCTAGGGGTCTTGGTAACCATGAATATCTGGCAATTTCAATTAAGTGAAATTTTGACTGGATCCAGCGTGTATTTGTTGGCTGCTGCAACTTGCTGGGCGTTAATGTCAATAGTAACCACCTTTGCTAAGACAGTTGCACCTGCCACGTTAAGCTTCTACATTTATTTAATGACCGCATTGCTCGATTTAACCTTCTTCTTCGAGCCAACACATGGATCGATTTTGGCTATGGATTATGTGTTTTGGGTTAGTATTTTGATTGTGACTATCGGCTCTACAACCTTTGCAACCACAGTTTACTTTATAGGTATTCAGAGACTAGGTTCCAAACAAGCCAGTGTGTTTACTTTTTTAGTGCCTTTTATTGCCATTGGCTTGAGTGTGATATTTTTAAGCGAAACACTACAGTGGACAACTATTTTGGGTGCGATGATGACCATTGTTGCTTTAATGATCTTAAACAATATTGAATTTAACTTTTTAACGACAAAACATGAGAAATAAACTTTTGATAGAGTTGTTGATCAAATAATAGTGCTGTTATTTGTACATTTTTTGATGACAAAAATAGTCAATAATTGATCGTATTTTAGAAAAATGATGGCTAAATCTTTAAAAAACCATTTATGAAATCAAATATAAATACAATCAATGTAATTTTTAACAAGAAAGAGTGGAATAAATGGATGTAATTTATTGGTTAATACCGAGTATGATTTTTGTCGGCGTTGTGCTTGTGATCCTTTTAATGATAGGGGTTAAGAGTGGGCAGTTTGAGGACCTTGAGGGGGAAGGTCAGCGTATTTTGTTTGATGAAGACCAAGAGAAATCGCCGTCAAAAAAAAATACCAAATAAGGGGTTGACACATATGTATTTTCATAGAAAATTCGCATTTAACAAACAATAAAAAAAATAGGTAGCAATTATGGCTAAAAGTATTATTGATGGTTTATTTGGAAAATCTCCAATCAGCCCACTTCAGCAACATATGACCAGCGTGCATTTATGTATTACTGAATTAAAAGGATTTATGATTGCCATTCATGCTCAAGATTGGGATGAAGCTGTAAAAATTCAATCAAAAATTGGAGACAAAGAAGGCGAAGCTGATATTTTGAAGAAAAAGCTTCGCTTAAGTCTACCATCTACTTTTATGATGCCTTTCTCTCGTAGAGATTTGCTTGATTTGCTTCTTATTCAAGACTCGATTGCCAATCGAACCAAAGATGTATCTGGCCTAATGATTAATCGAAAAATGACCCTGCCTAGTGAAATCTTTGAAGATATTATCGAATTAACCAATGTTTGTATTAAGACTTCAGCAGCCGCTTTAAAAGCCGTCAATGAATTGGACGAGTTATTAGAGACAGCCTTTGGTAAGCGTGAACGTAAAGTTGTTGGTTCAATTATTAGTGATATTAATGAATTAGAAAGTGAATCTGACAAAATACAACATGTCATTCGAACTAAATTATTCCCGTTAGAAGCTGGCCTACCTCCAGTTGATGTGATATTTTATTATCGCGCTGTTGAGTGGTTAGGTGAGTTAGCAGATTCTGCGCAAAAAGTCGGGTCTCGACTAGAAGTGCTTCTCGCTAAATAATTAATTAATAGGAATATATTATGGAAATTATTTCAAATTACGGCGATATTTTATTAATTTTAGCTATTGTATTTGGTTTGTTTATGGCTTGGGGTGTCGGTGCAAACGATGTTGCTAACGCTATGGGTACTTCGGTAGGTTCAGGTGCGATTACTATTAAACAGGCTATTATTATTGCAGTTATTTTTGAATTTGCTGGTGCTATTTTAGCGGGCGGCGAAGTAACAGCCACAATTCGTAAAGGAATTTTGGACGCTTCAATCTTTACTGATAGCCCTCATCTTTTAGTCTACGGCATGCTCGCTTCATTGCTAGCAGCAGGAACGTGGCTGATGATCGCTTCCAATCTTGGTTGGCCAGTGTCTACTACGCACTCAATTGTAGGCGCTATTGTAGGATTTGGCGCTGTTGGTGTTGGTGTTGATGCGGTTGCTTGGAGTAAAGTTGGTAATATTGCCATGAGTTGGATTGTATCTCCAATTTTGGCAGGCGTCATTGCCTTTATGCTGTTCAGAAGCTTACAAAATTTAATCATCGACACTAAACATCCGTTTGATAATGCTAAAAAATATGTGCCGTTTTATATGTTTTTAGTGGGCTTTGTTATTTCCCTTGTTACTATTTTCAAAGGCTTGAAGCATGTTGGCTTAACTTATGACTTATCGACCAGTTACATGTTGGCGTTTGGTTTTGGACTGTTGGTTATGTTGGTCGGCACGCTTATTATTAGGCGTATTCATGTTGATCCTAATGAAAATGATGACTTTCACTTTACCTCTATGGAAAGAATTTTCAGCGTACTAATGATTATTACTGCAGCGGCAATGGCGTTTGCTCATGGATCAAATGATGTTGCTAATGCTATTGGCCCATTAGCAGCGATTTATGGTGTTATTGAAAGTGGCGGACTCATTGGTGCGAAAAGTGCCTTGCCTATTTGGGTATTGTTAGTTGGTGGTGGTGGTATCGTGTTTGGTCTAGTAACTTACGGTCATAAAGTTATCGCCACAGTGGGAACTGGTATTACTCAGTTAACCCCTTCAAGAGGTTTTGCTGCAACTTTAGCGGCAGCTGCCACTGTTGTAATTGCATCTGGTACTGGCCTTCCAGTATCAACCACGCAAGTGTTAGTGGGCGCAGTTTTAGGTGTTGGTCTGGCAAGAGGTTTGGCAGCATTGGATACGCGTATGATAAACAAAATTTTTCTTTCATGGTTGATCACATTGCCAGCTGGCGCAATGATGTCAATCGTATTTTTCTTTATGCTTAAGGGCATGTTCGGAGCTTAAAAAAAATGACATTAGATGAAATTCAAGCAAAACTAGAAGCAGGCGTTCAGGATTCAACCGTCACCATGCAAGGTGACGGTTGTAATTGTTCTACAGTTGTAGTGTCAAATGTTTTTGAGGGTATGTCGTTGCTAGCTCGTCAGAAATTGGTGCTGGCAACGGTTCGTCCAGAAATTGATTCTGGTGAATTACATGCATTAACCATTAAAGCAAGAACACCTGAAGAAATGAGTTAATAGCTATTCGTCTTCATGTTTCGCTGATATATAAACATTTTCATCAAAGTCAATTGTTGTTGTAATGTTAATCGGGCGACAGCAAACTGAACAGTCCTCAATATAACTTTGATCAGGCTCAGAACAATCGACCTCTATATCGATAAACTCGCCACAATAAGGGCACATAATCGAGTGATCTTGTAGCTCAATCATCTATAGTTCGATCTTTTAGATCTTCAGTGATGGCTTTTTTATAGTCATTTGAATAGTTAATCCAGCCTGTTATTTCGTCGCTATGTCTCTTACAGCCTACACAATATCTGTCTTTGTTGTATTTGCAAATTCCAATACAAGGGCTTTTAATAGCTTGGTAATTATTCATACGAAGTATTATAGATTGCTCTTACAAGGAAAATGTAAAATAGGCTTCTTTATTCTTATTTTAAATTATTATGGGTTTTACAAAATTAGGCTTATCAGACTCGATCTTAGAAGCAGTTAAAAATCAAGGCTACGATACCCCATCTCCCATTCAAGAAAAATCTATTCCTCTGATTTTAGAAGGTAAAGATGTCATGGCAGCGGCGCAAACAGGCACAGGAAAAACGGCCGGATTTACGCTACCAATTTTGCAGATTTTATCAAAAGGTGAACTCACCAAGTCAAATCAGGTTCGCGCTCTAATACTGACACCAACTCGTGAACTTGCAGCCCAAGTTCAAGAAAGTGTTAGAACTTATGGTAAAAATTTGCCACTAAAATCAGCGGTAGTTTTTGGTGGTGTTAAGATTAATCCACAAATGCAAAAACTACGTGGCGGTGTTGATATTTTGGTTGCAACACCAGGTAGATTATTGGACCTTCATTCTCAAAATGCAGTTAAGTTTGATGAACTTGAAATTATTATATTTGACGAAGCTGACAGAATGCTAGACATGGGATTTTTGCCGGATATTAAGAGAATTTTAAAAACTCTACCACCTAAAAGACAGACATTAATGTTCTCAGCTACGTTCTCTGATGATATTAGAAAACTGGCAAAATCTTTAGTTAGCAATCCCGTTGAAATCTCCGTTACACCGCGTAATTCAGCCGTTAAATCTGTAAAACAATGGATTCACCCTGTTGATAAATCTAAAAAACAAGAATTACTAACGCAACTGATTAAAGATCATGGCTGGTACCAAGTATTAGTATTTAGTCGAACTAAGCACGGCGCTAATCGTATTGCGACGCAGCTTGGAAAGAAAGGTATTACAGCGGCTGCTATTCATGGCAATAAGTCTCAAGCAGCTCGTACCAGGGCATTAGCAGATTTTAAAGCTGGCAAGGTAAATGTTTTAGTGGCAACTGATATTGCGGCACGTGGTATCGATATCGTTGAACTACCACATGTGGTTAATTTTGATTTACCACATGTGCCTGAAGACTATGTACATCGTATTGGTAGAACAGGACGTGCTGGCTCAAAAGGTGAGGCAATATCACTTGTGAGTGCTGACGAAGCTAAGCAATTATTTGATATTGAGCGCCTTACGCAAAAGAAACTAGAGCGTATTATGATTGATGATTTTGTACCGGATCATAATTTACCTGAATCACTCAAAAATCAGCCAGCACCTAAAAATAAAAAACCTAAAAAAGACAATGCCAGAAACAAGCCGAGATATGGAAAAAATAGCAATTCTAAAGATAAAAAAGACAATAAGAAGAAAAGCTTTTGGGATTCAAAGCCTAAGAGAAAAGTCTCAAAGTAGAGTGTATTGATGAGTTGGTGGACAACAGTTTTAGGTGGTGCATTTGGCTTTATGCTTGGTGGACCTCTAGGTGCGATGCTTGGCGCGGCATTTGCGGGTAATTTCTCAAAAGGGAAATCTAGTTTTGGTGGATTCAATAAAGATCATCATTTGGGCGATCAGCAGCGTGTTCAGGCAGCATTTTTCAGCAGCCTATTTTCAGTGATGGGCTATATTGCCAAAGTGGATGGCAAAGTATCAAAAGAAGAGATTCTCTTGGCTCAGCAGGTAATGCAACATATGCAATTAGCAGATGATATGCAAAAAGTTGCAAAAGAATTGTTTAATCAAGGCAAGCATAAAGACTTTAATCTAGATGAGGTTCTTGAGCAGTTCCGTGTTGAAAGCCATAGGCGTACGCATCTAGTTCGCATGTTCTTAGAGATTCAAATTCAAGCTACTTATGCTGATGGAATTTTGGATGATAAAGAGTATGAGGCTCTTAGATATATCGCACAAAAATTACGCTTCCCCCTCCATGAGTTAGAAAATCTAATTCAACAATTTAATGTCACTAGTGGCCATACCAGCCAACTAACAGTCGATGATGCTTACGTAGTGCTTGGTGCAGATAAGAATCTTACTGACAAAGAATTAAAACGAGTTTATCGTCGATTGTTAGCACAACATCATCCAGACAAGTTAGTGGCTAAAGGACTACCAGAAGAGATGATGAAAATTGCCAAAGAAAAAACACAAGGCATTATTAGTGCCTATGAACTTATTAAAAAACAACGTGGTATGCACTAATCTAGTTAAAAACAATGGAAAAAATATGAAAATTAAACCAATCACATTCTTAATTGCATTTGCAGCTTCTGTATCTTCTCAAGCAGGAATTTGGGAAAAAATGACAACGATGGGCGCTACAACTATTAAGCCGTCATCTGAGTATTTGATCGAAACTGCTGGCTGGAATATTCGTGTTTATGAGTGGATCCCGGCTGACAACCCGAATACTCGCTGTATGTTTGCAGCAGGCTCAGAAAAGGGTGGTGTGGCTTGTTACTCAATTAACGATTAAACTGATGTTTGAATTATTTATCCTTGGATTTATAATTGCGATTGTTGTTTATTTGATTAGAGGTAAAGTTTAATTATTTCAGTTCGATTAGTATTTCATTTCGACGTAAAAATGGCAATGTCCATGGTGGGTTGTAAAACGCATAAATAGGGCTATTCTGAGTTTGTAGCCCGTTATCTAATATGTATTGCGTTAATTTTAATTCATGTTGCTTAATATTATCCTCTGAGGATAAGCCTGAAAATTTAATGACAACGAATTTCTTTTGATCAATTTTTTTAATTTTAACTGCAGGATTTTCTGGTTTTGGCAAAGTGCCTAATGAATGTTCAGCTGGCATTATAAAGCGAACAATCCACCCGTTTTCTGATTTTTGCTGAGTGACTGGCGCAGTCATGTTGATTTTTGTTTGTTGCTGATTGTTACCAAAAATATAATCAGCAATTAATTTGAATCCTTCATTAATAGATAATTTTCTAGTGTTTTTAACAACCACTTCAGAAACAATTAATGCGCTATATTGCCTAATTTCGATAGGTGAATTATTCACGATAACATCATATTTTGGCTGCTCTACATCACTCATAATCACTCCTGATAACAAAAATATAATTAGCAAAGCGCCACTAATGCTTAATAATATTTTAATTAACTGTTTTTTCATATCTTGTTAGTTCATATTGCAGTATTTAATTTTTTTAAATCGCCAGTTCGCAAATTTTTTATAAGCAAATCGCAATATAGATCTGATTACTGGAAGAGAAGTTATAGTTGCTAATATCCTAAACTTAGGTAATTTGGACCAGATTAAAATGAATGCATCTAAGCCTAAAAATAGTTCATTTTTAGAATTTTTAACATGTAATACTTTTAATGCCTCTGCTAGTGAAAAATTTTCTTTAGATAAATCAAGGCCTGATTCAGTGACATCTACCCATTCAAAAACATCCTTTGGGGCAATACTTTTGTAATGATTAATTTCTTTTGAGCAAAGGCCACATTTGCCGTCATAAAATACTTTAATCATCAGTTAAAACCCATTCATTATTGATCTAACAGTGTCAATATCTTTATCTCCTCTACCCGAGAGATTGACAATGATATTTTTATCTTGGCCTAGCTCTTTGGCAAGTTTTATGGCATAAGCAATAGCATGAGAAGATTCTAATGCTGGTAAGATTCCCTCTACTTTCGTTAAAGTATGAAATGCAGCTAATGCCTCATCATCAGTAATTGATGCATATGAAGCTCTACCAGAATCTTTTAAATAAGCATGCTCTGGACCAACACCTGGGTAGTCTAATCCAGCAGAAATTGAATGTGTGGATCCAATTTGTCCTTTATCATCACAAACTATATAGGTTCGATTTCCATGAAGAACACCAGGCCTTCCTTTGTTTAAAGGTGCTGAATGCTGATCAGTATCTAATCCGAAGCCCGATGCTTCAACGCCATAAATATCGACCGAAGTATCATCGATAAATTCATGGAAAAGCCCTATTGCATTTGATCCTCCACCTACACAAGCCACTAAGGCATCAGGTAAGCCACCCACTTGCTCATTAAACTGTGCCTTGGTCTCTTTTCCAATAACAGATTGAAAGTCTCTAACCATCATTGGGTAGGGGTGAGGGCCAGCAACAGTGCCGATAATATAGAATGTGTCATCAACATTAGTTACCCAATCACGCATTGCTTCGTTGAGAGCATCTTTAAGTGTTTTCGAACCTGATGTAACAGGAATAACAGTTGCACCCAAGAGTTTCATACGAAAAACATTTAGCGCCTGACGGGCAACATCGACTTCACCCATATAAACTACACATTCTATTCCTAGTCTTGCTGCAACAGTAGCTGTTGCAACTCCATGTTGTCCTGCACCGGTTTCAGCAATAATACGAGTCTTACCCATTCTCTTAGCGAGCAATGCTTGTCCAATGGCATTATTTATTTTATGAGCGCCAGTATGATTTAAATCTTCACGTTTAAGATAAATCTGTGCACCACCAACTTTTTTGCTTAAATTTTTAGCATGATAAAGTGGAGTAGAGCGACCAACATAGTGCTTTAAATCATCATCAAATTCAGCTTGAAATTCTGAATCTTTAAGGGCTTCAGCATAATTATCCGCTAAAGACTGCAGTGGCTCAAACAGCGTTTCTGCTGAAAAATTTCCACCATAGTCACCAAAGTGACCCTTTATATCTGGTAAATTATAAGATTTGGACATTATTGGCGTCCTCCTTGTGCATAAACAGCTGCTTTAACTAATAATTCAGCAATTTCACTACGAGCCCCAAGATAACCCGAAACTGTAATTTCAACATCAGGATTGTTCTTTTGGCCGATTGCAATCTCTTCAGGGATGTCTTCTGTTACATGTCTTCCAGCTGCTAAAAAATAAGGTACTACTGTAATATGAGTAGCGCCACATTTCACGCAATCATCAATTGCTCCAGGTATAGAAGGCTCTGCTAATTCTAAAAAACCATGCTTAACCAAATCAAACTTCCCATCAGTAAGTCGTTGCATTTGAAAAGCCAACTCTTTAACTTCTTCATTTGATGATTCTTTTCTGCTTCCATGTGCAGCTAATAATAATGCATTCATTGTAAATTCTCCTGTGTCATTTTATTGATTTAATTTTCTTATATCTTTGTTTAGCCGCATGAGCCGAGTCTGAGATCGAAACAATTGGCGTGGTTAGTATGTTTTGTTTTGGCAAATATTTATTGATATAAGCGCCCTTTTTATCATATTTTTGCGTTTGTATTGTCGGGTTAAATATACGGCTAAATTGTGCCGAATAGGGTGCTGTTCCAGCTACCCATTGCCACCCCATAGAATTAAGAGCAAGGTCAGCATCAACTAAGCTATCCCAAAACCATGTAGCACCTTTGAGCCAGTGTATACCTAGGTTTTTGGTTAGAAATGAAGCGACAATCATTCTTGATCTATTGTGCATCCAGCCTTCTTCACGAAGTTGCTGCATTGCTGAATCAATGATTGGAATTCCAGTTTTCGAAGTCTTCCAGAGTTCAAACAATATATCATCACCATTCCATAAAACATCACTGTCACAATAGCTATAGGCTGATTTAAAGTAAGTATCAGAATTATGAAATAAAGTATATTTTGCAAACTCCCTCCATGCCATCTGTTTAATAAATGTATGAATGCTTAATTCACATGACTCATGAGCACTATAAAGTTCTTGGGTAAGCCTCTGATACAAGGCAGCTGTAGAAATTTCTCCAAAATTAATAGCTGCAGAGATTTTAGCTGTTGCATCATCAGACATAAAATCTCTATGGTCTTTATATTTAAAGAGATTACTTTGAATAAATTTATCCACATTATCTAATGAGTTGCGCTCACCAGGTTGCCAGTATTTATCAAATTTCTTATACCAATCCTTTTCAGGTAGTAATTTTAAATCTAATATATTAGTATTTTTTTCACCTGCATTAAAGTATTTTTTTACAGAGATATCGCATTGCTGACTTTCTAGTATCTCTTGACTTACAAACTTCTCAAACTTATTCCAGAAGGGGGTATAAACTTTATAGTGCCCACCATCATTGGTCTTAATTTGTTCTGGGCTTATAATTGTATCTCTACCAATATAACTCAATTGGCAGTTTTTTGGTAATCGTTCATTGACCTCTAGATCAATCTTAAGTTGAATAGGGTTATTGGACTCAGTGCAAAATATACGTTCAATTTTATCATGGTCAATTTTTTTCTTGAAAAATTCGGCCACATCTTCTCGATAGAAGTTTAAAGTAATGCCAATTTCTAACAAGTCCTTTTCTAAAGAAATGAGGCTTTTATGAAGATACCATTGTGCAGCCTCTCCAATATACCAATCAGTATCTTTTGGAATAATATAAACAGCCTCTAAGTGAGATGAACAATCAATGGCTTTTTTCAGAGTGAGATTATTCTGAATACGCAAATCATTTCTAAACCAGATTAAATTATTCATGATATTGATGACGCATTTGTTTTCGAAAAATATTAACAGCTACCGCGCTATTATTACCTAGAAATTTAACCCCTAAAGGCTCTAAGGTGGATCGAATTATTCGATCAACAACAGTAAAATTCTCTAAAGTAGAATGAGCTTTTTGACTGCCATCATTAACTGCCCCTACAGTGGCTATAGTTTCACCAAATAAGAAAACTGGAATATTAAGAGTTTTAATTAAATGACTAAAGTCATCTAATTGTTCAATCAAATGCTGATTTGGCATAATAAATAAAGCCTTTGCAGCAGATTTTTCTACTACTGAGGCGATGTTATGCAGTGGCAGAAGACTCCCAAAAGATATCGCTTGATAGCCTTGGGAGATAATCATATTACTCACTAACATTAATTCTGCCTCATGCTCTGGAGGGCCAGAGAATATGATTTTTTTAGCCTTATGAGAAAGGCAATTATCATGCTGAAATCTATCCGAAAATCGGATTTGCAGCCATTTGTTAAAAAATCCTGACTCTGCGATTAACAAATCATTTTTTCGATAGTATTCAAGTAATGGCCTTATAAATTTTTCAGACACCATTTCGATCGGATACAAAGAGCTAATCTCATTAAATACAGAATCAACACGTGCATAACTATAATCAGATACCGCTGTTTTAATATCATGTATTGGCTTTTGCCAAATATCCTGTATATCCTCTAATGATCTAGAATTTGAAGAAGATTGAATAATTTTTTTAATACTAGTAAAGCCATGCCCATCATTTAATAGCTGCTTGACTCGCTCCACAATATCAATATCCTCTTGGGAATAAAGCCGGTGCCCTTTTGGTGTTCTTACAGGTTTTAATAAGCCATAGCGCCTCTCCCAGGCTCTTAATGTTGATGCGTTTACTCCAGTAATGGAGTCCAATTCTCTAATTGGGAATAGTTGATTATTTTGCATATATGAATTAAATTATACAATAAATTTATTTTTGTATAAGTATTTGTTAAGGTTGTTGTATATAATTTAAATCATGGAAAATTTTGACAACAATAAAACTAAGCCAGATATAGGAATTAGTGCTTGTTTAATGGGGCATAAGGTCCGTTTTGATGGTAGTCATAAAAACAATAAATTTGTTAATGAAGTGGCTAGTCATTATTTTAATCCTGTTACTGTTTGCCCTGAAGTAGGTGCTGGAATGGGCACACCTAGACCGCCAATACATTTGTACAATTCTAATCAAGGGATTCTCTTAGTAGATAGGGATGATCATACTATTGACTATAGTGAGCCTATGCATGAATTTGCACAAAAGGAATCTTTACTATTAGCCAATCAGTTGAATGGCTTTATCTTTAAAAGTAAATCACCTAGCTGTGGTATTGAAAGAGTGCCAATCTATCAAGATGGAAATAAAATGCCAGATTACAGTGGTATTGGTTCATTCACTCAAATTTTTACACAAGTTAATCCGAATATCCCAATCGAAGATGAAGGTAGATTGAATGATAGTAAGATTAAGGAGAATTTTTTAGAGCGGGTATATGCGCACTATCGTTTTTCCATGACTAAAAAGACCGTTAGTGATTTGCTAGACTTTCATGCATCTTATAAATACTCCATTATGGCAAGAGGCTCTCAATATCCCTCCATTCTAGGAAGAATCGCTGCTAGTGCTCGCCATGAGAATATAGAAGAAATTCGAGATGTGTATTTCAAAGAGTTTATGCAAATTATGAAGATTCAAGCTTCAAGAAACAAGCATGTTAATACTATGCAACATATAATGGGATATTTTAAAAATGAATTAGACACTGATTCAAAGCAAGAGTTATTATCTGTCTTTGATTCCTATAAAAATTATGAAGTACCACTATCAACTCCTATGGCGCTTTTAAACCTATTTCAAAGAAGGTACAAAAATGATTATTTATCAACTCAATATTATCTCAACCCTTATCCTAAAGAATTGGCGCTTAGAGCCAACATTTAACTAGAAGAATTATGTATAAATGTACGACACGTTATGAGCCTATTGGACAGGACAAAATCGGAGTTTTGGTTACTAATTTAGGTACACCAGATGCCCCAACTAAATCTGGGCTTAAAATTTACTTAAAAGAATTCTTATCAGATACAAGAGTAGTTGAGCCGCCTCCAGCTAGATGGATTTGGAAGATGATATTAAATTTCATTATCCTTAACTTTAGACCCAAAAAATCCGCCCAAGCGTATGAGACAGTATGGGGTACCTTTGGCACTGGATCCCCATTATTTGATATTTCAAAACAGCAAAAAGAATCACTCCAGATTCAATTTGATAAAATTCATCCGGGCAAGTATCAAGTAGAGCTAGGCATGCGTTATGGTAATCCTTCGGTCAAATCCGCATTGAGAATTTTAGAAAAATCAGAGTGCGATAAAATTATTGTACTACCTTTATATCCTCAGTATGCTTCAGCAACTACAGGGTCTACTTTTGATGCAGTAGCCGACGAAATCAAAACCTGGAGAAGAGTTCCTGAAATGCGATTTGTTAATCATTATTTTAATGATGAACGTTACATTAGCGCATTAGCAAATAGCGTAAAAGACTTTCAAAAGGAAAATGAAAAGCCGGATTTATTACTAATGTCTTATCATGGGATACCAAGAAGGTATTTTAACAACGGAGATAGCTATCCTTGTCATTGTTGTCAAACTACTTATCTATTAGCCAAGAAACTAGAGATGGAGCCAGATACATATAAGATGACATTTCAATCTCGTTTTGGTAGAGAAGAATGGATGAAAGACTACACCGATGAGACTCTTAAAGGATTGCCAGACAAGGGTGTTAAGAATATTCAGGTTATTTGCCCAGGGTTTTCTGCCGACTGTCTTGAAACTATTGAAGAAATTGAAGAAGAGAATAAGGAGTATTTTATGGAGGCTGGTGGTGAAAAGTATCAATATATTCCTGCATTGAATAACCGAAAAGACCATATTGATTGTTTATATGGTATTGTTGAAGACAAAACCCAAGACTGGTTAAAGCATTGAATATCTTAATTTTAGGAGGTACTGGTCTGGTAGGTCAGGCACTTCATCAAACTCTTCAAGATGATCATCAAGTACAAGCTTTTGGAAGAGATATATACTCCTCCACAAAACTCTTAACTGAAAAGATTGAATGGTCAGATATTTTAATTCAACTAAGTGGTGCAACTGTTGCTAAAAGATGGACTGCAAGTTACAAACAAGAAATTTGGGATAGCCGTATTAAAACCAACCAGCAATTAGTTGATATTTTCTCCACATTAAAAAACAAGCCCAAGCTAATTTTTGCTTCTGCAGTGGGCTACTACCCTGAGTCTTATTGCAATGCTGCCTTGGATGAAAGTTTTAGTGAGCCTGGTTCAGACTACTTGTCTTTGCTATCTATTCGCTGGGAAGAGCTTGCTAAAGAAATTTCAAATGATGCGTTAATTTTTAGATTTGGTGTAGTTCTGAGTAAGAAAGCAGGTGCATTAAAAGAAATGCTTCCTATGTATAAGTTAGGACTTGGAGGTCCTATTGGTTCAGGAGAGCAATGCTTTCCTTGGATCTATATTAAGGATTTAGTTCGTGCATTTTCTTATGGAATTAATAAAGATTTAACTGGAATTTATAATTTAACCTCTCCAGACTTAATTACTCAAAAAACATTTGGAAAAACTTTTGCTAAAACGTTAAGACGTCCATTTTATTTAACAACTTTTGAGTGGCAATTAAAGCTTATATTTGGTGAAGGATCCCAGGTTCTAACTAAAAGTTTAGCGATCAAGCCTACTAAGCTAACTGAGCAAGGTTTTATTTTTAAATACCCAAAAATTG
>JAOJBP010000005.1 GCA_028228555.1 Candidatus Thioglobus sp.
TGTATTTGCTATTATCTTAGTAACCTTTGTATTTGACATAAGTCAAAGTAAGAATGCCATTTTAAGAAACTATCCTGTTGTCGGGCATTTTCGCTATTTATTCAGTAATTTAGGAGAGTTTTTTCGTCAATATTTCTTTGCGATGGATCGTGAAGAGATGCCATTTAATCGAGCTGAGCGTCAGTGGGTTAATCGAGCCTCAAGTGATAAAGATAATACGATTGCCTTTGGATCCACTAAAAATCTCAATATACCAGGTTCGATTATTTTCATTAACTGCCCATTTCCAATGCTTGATAGTGATGCCGTTCAAACTAGAGCTATAACAATTGGTGAAGGTTATAGTAAGAATCCTTATAAAGCTAGTTCAATCTTCAATATCTCAGGCATGAGTTATGGCGCTATTTCTAAACCTGCAGTGTTGGCTTTGTCTGGCGGTGCAAAAAAAGCAAATTGCTGGATGAATACAGGCGAGGGCGGGCTAAGTCCTTATCATCTTAAAAGTGGTGCAGATCTTGTGTTTCAAATTGGTACCGCCAAATATGGCGTAAGAAATGATGATGGTAGTTTGAATGATCAAAAATTAGCTGATATCGCTCAATATGATCAAGTAAAAATGTTTGAAATTAAAATATCACAAGGTGCCAAGCCAGGCAAGGGTGGAATTTTGCCAGGTATTAAGGTTAACACCGAAATTTCAAAAATTCGAGGCATACCAAAAGGAGAAGATTCTATTTCTCCAAATCGTCATATTGAAGTTTCCAATACTATTGAATTGCTCGATATGATTAACCATGTTCGAGATGTTACCGACAAACCTGTCGGCTTTAAAACAGTTATTGGTGACATCAAATGGTTAGAAGCTTTATTGTCTGAAGTCAATAAGCGCGGCGCGGCATCAGCACCTGATTTTATTACGATTGATGGTGGTGATGGTGGAACCGGTGCAGCACCTATGGCACTAATGGATAATGTAGGCTTACCACTAAAAGAAGCTTTACCGCTAGTGGTAGACAAAATTATTCAGCATGGTTTGGAGGATAGAATTAAAGTCATTGCTTCTGGCAAGATGATCACACCTTCAGATGTGGCTTGGGCAATTTGTGCTGGTGCCGATTTTGTGACGTCAGCACGCGGCTTTATGTTTGCAATTGGTTGTATTCAATCACTAAAATGCAATAAAAACACTTGTCCAACTGGTATTACCACGAACAATAAGCGTTTACAAAAAGGCTTAAATCCCAAAAATAAGGCAGCTAAAGTTGCAAATTATGTTGATAATATGACTAAAACAGTTGAAATTATTGCCCATTCTTGCGGCGTTAAAGAGGTACATCTCTTAAATCGAACGCATGTTAGAATTGTACAACCTGATGGTAAATCCATCTCTATGAACGAACTATGTCCACTATGTGTTGAAGGAGAAGCAGAATGAAAGCGTCAGACTTATTTATAAAAGCTTTAGAGAATGAAGGAGTAGAGTATATATTTGGTATTCCAGGTGAGGAAAATCTTGATTTCTTAGAGTCGTTACGTGATTCAAAAATAAAGTTTATTCTAACGCGTCATGAGCAGGCAGCAGCATTTATGGCCGCAACATATGGTCGTCTAACTGGTAGAGCCGGTGTATGTTTATCAACCCTGGGTCCAGGTGCTACTAATTTTGTAACTGCTATTGCTTTTGCTCAATTAGGCGGTATGCCACTTGTAGTTATTACAGGACAAAAACCAATTAAAGCAGGCTTGCAAGGAAAATTTCAAATCTTAGATATTGTTAGGATGATGGAGCCTTTGGTTAAAAATTCAGAACAGATTATTTATGGAAGGCAAATTCCTTCATTGGTTCGTAATGCATTTCGTATTGCAGAAACAGAGCGACCTGGTGCAGTGCATTTAGAATTACCAGAAGATATTGCTGGTGAAGAAGTGGCAGATGATAGGGTTTTTCCTAGGCAGACCATTCACCGTGTGTTTGCTAGTGATCGTGCCATTGAAAAGGCAGTAAATGTGATTAAAGCTGCTAAAAGACCTTTATTATTAGTGGGTGCAGGCGCCAATCGTAAACGGATAAGGCAGCCGTTGTCTGATTTTGTTAAAAAGACAGGCATTATGTTTTTTAACACTCAAATGGGTAAAGGTGTATTAAGTGGCGATGAGTCTAATTTTATTGGAACCGCAGCATTTTCTTCAAAAGATTATGTACATGAAGCTATTAAAAAAGCAGACTTAATTATTAATGTGGGTCATGATATTATTGAAAAGCCACCATTTATTATGAAAGGTGACGAACAAAAAGTAATCCATATTAACTTTCATGCCGCACAAATCAATGATATCTATTATCCACAGGTTGATGTGGTTGGTAATATTTCCAATTCAATAGACCGAATTAATGAATCCCTTGACGAATGCCATGCTTGTGATCGTGAATGGGTAGAGTCCATTCGTGAAAAAACTCGCAAAGCTATTCATTCTTTAGATAACGATACATCATTTCCAATGTTGCCACAACGTGTCGTTGCAGATGTTAGAAAGGTACTTAAAGATGATGGTATTGTAGCATTAGATAACGGCATGTTTAAACTTTGGTTTGCCAGGCATTATCATGCATATCAACCTAATACTTTGCTACTAGATAATGCATTGGCAACTATGGGGGCTGGACTTCCATCTGCGATGGCCTGCGCCCTTATGTATCCAGATCGTCAAGTAGTAGCAGTATGTGGGGATGGTGGTTTTATGATGAATTCCCAAGAGTTAGAGACAGCAGTAAGGCTTAAGCTTAATTTGATTACTGTTATTTTTAATGATAGTGGTTATGGCATGATTAAATGGAAGCAAAAAGGGCAAGATCTGCCTGATTTTGCTCTTGATTTTAACAATCCAGATTTTGTTATGTATGCAAATAGTTATGGTGCCATTGGGCATAGAATCTCTTCTAGTGAAGAGCTTATTCCCACTATGGAAAAAGCATTTGCCGATGGCGGTGTGCATGTGATTGATTTACCGATTGATTACTCTCAAAATACCAAAACTCTATTGGATGATTTAAAACAATTTCAAAACTAGGCTAAATATGTCAAATTTATTACAGGTTAAACAGGCTTATACAGGTGAAGTATTAAAAGAACTTCAAATGCATGATGGCCCCCAAGTAGATCAAATGCTGTCTATTGGGCAAAAGAAACATCTTGAAGGTGCGTTGCCGATTTATGAGCGTATCAACATTCTAAGAAATTTAGCAGATTTAGTGGCTAATGAGCATGAACAATTTTCACAACTGATTGCCAATGAAGGTGGTAAGCCAATTCGTGATGCACGAGTTGAAGTGACGCGCGCAGTTTGCGGTATTCATATCGCTATTACTGAAATTCAAAGTATTCAAGGCTTTGAAGTACCTATGGATTTGAGTGCTGCAGGGAGTGGACGCAAAGCCTTTACAATTTTAGAGCCAATTGGTCTAGTGGTGGCGGTGAGCGCTTTTAATCATCCGTTGAATTTAGCCATTCATCAGGTTATTCCTGCAATCGCAGCAGGTTGTCCTGTCATTATTAAGCCAGCTGCAGTCACTCCTTTGTCGACATTACGACTAGCAGAGCTTATTTTACAAGCTGGCCTGCCAGAGGGTTGGGTGCAAGTTGCTCTGACTGATAGAAAAAATTCTGAAAAATTGGTGACAGATCCACGTGTTGCTTTTTTTAGCTTTATTGGCTCTGCTAAAGTAGGCTGGTATCTTAAATCAAAACTTGCACCTGGTACTCGTTGTGCTTTAGAGCATGGTGGCGTAGCGCCACTTATTTTTGATCAGTGTTCAGATGAAGAGGCATTTGCTAATGGTGTTGTTAAAGCTAGTATGTATCACTCAGGACAAGTTTGTGTATCTGTTCAACGTGTGTATGTGCCACAAAGCCGAGCAATTGAACTAGCTCAGAAAATTGCTGATATTGCTGCCAAGCAAGTAGTTGGCGATGCAATCAATGAAGATAGTGACTTAGGCCCTCTTATCCTACCTAAAGAGACTGATAGAATAGAATCCTGGGTTAATGAGGCAGTTGAACAGGGTGCGCAAGTGATAACAGGTGGGAAGCGAATTAACGATGTAAGCTATGAACCGACTGTTTTACTTAATCCCTCTAAAACATCTAAGGTATCGACCAGTGAAATTTTTGGCCCTGTTGTTTGTATATATGGCTATAAAGATATTAAAAATGCAATCTCAGATGCTAATAGCTTAGATGTTTCATTCCAAGCATCTGTGTTTAGTGACGATATATCTAAAGCAATGGATATTGCTAAGAGCTTAGAGGCTTCCGCAGTGATGATTAATGATTACACAACTTTCAGAGTAGATTGGATGCCATTTGCAGGTCGCAAACATTCAGGCTATGGAATCGGTGGTATTGGCTATAGTATGAAAGATATGCTTGAACACAAAATGCTGGTAATTAAAGGCTAGCTTTTAAATTGGTGATTATAGAGCGAAGCATATTCACCTTTTTGATCTAGTAATTCTTGATGAGAGCCTTGCTCAATAATATTACCTTGACGTAAAACAATAATTCTATCGGCCTTTTGAATAGTGCTTAGCCTATGTGCTATGATAATAGTAGTTCGATCTTTTTGCATTTCATCAATAGCTTCTTGAACTTGTTTTTCAGTGGCAGAGTCTAGTGCGGAAGTTGCCTCATCTAAAATTAAAATGGGACTGTCTTTAGCGATTGCTCTGGCAATAGCCAAACGTTGGCGCTGTCCACCAGAAAGTTTAGTGCCATCCTCACCAATTTCAGTATCAAAACCGTCTTCCATTTGCTCAATAAATACAGATGCATTGGAAACATCAGCAGCATGCTTAATCTTTTTATCACTCATTACTTGAGTTTGTCCCAGTGCAATATTACCTTTGACAGTGTCATTAAATAAACGTACATTTTGATCAACAAAAGAGATTTGAGAGCGTAATGAATCAATATCAAACTTTTTAATATCAACACCATCAATACTAATAGATCCCTGTGTTGGACTGTAAAAACGAGTTATTAATTGAATAATAGTAGTTTTCCCGCTACCAGTTGAGCCAACCAATGCAATGGTTTCACCAGGAGTGATATCTAAGTTGATTTTATTAAGAACAGTTTTTCCACTCTGATAGCCAAACGAAACATCGCTAAATTTAATACCACCTTTTGAATTCGATAAAACTTTCGATCCTTGATTTGGCTCTTCTTGTTCATCAAGAAGTTCAAACACACTTTCACCAGCAGCCATAGCAGTTTGCAAAGGTTTGTTAATATTTACCAAACTTTTAGCTGGCTTGTTTAACATAGCCATGGCAGTAAAGAACGATAAGAATTCACCAGCAGTCATCTGCAAAGAGGTTGATGAAAAATATACAACACTGGCCAAAGATAGCCCCAATAAAGTATTGACAAAACTTGTATTAGAAGCACTTGACATGTCTACTTTAAATCGCTGTTGGCGAATATTTTTAATTAGATTACTAAATTTATTACTCTCCTGATTTTGCGCATGATAAATTTTAACCAATGAAGAGCCTGAAATATTTTCATCCAAAAGGTGCGTCATGTTACCCATGGATTTTTGTACTTTGATGCTCGCTCCTCGCATACGATCTGATGATAATTTAACAATAAAATACACCAAAGGTAAAACTATAATTAAGCTTAAGCTAAGTTGCAAATTTTTATAAAATAAGTAGCTAATGAGAATAATTACTGTTATTGATGATTTAATAAACTCTAGCCAAATAGTGGAGGCAGTAGCAGCAATTTGTTCTACATCAAAAGTAAGCTTTGATAAAGTTTTTCCTGTGGGGTGCTGGTCAAAATAGGAATTAGGCAATTTAAGTAATTTAGCAAACATATCTATTCTTAAATCAGCGATAACCTTGTTGGATACCCATGAGCTAGTTGCTATTGATATTAGTGAAAAAATAGAGCTTAAAGCGAAAATACCAAATAATACTAATGCATAAATAAATGCTAAACTTTCGCTTCTCTCGCTGACAAATAGCTCGTCAACAATTTGTCCAGTAATTTCTGGAATCGAGGTCTCTAGAGCAGTTGCCAAAATCATCACAACAGAAGTAAAGATGAGCTTGCCAATGTGCTGTTTTAAGTAGAAAAATAGGCGGGAGACAAACTGTTTATATTGCATTGATAATAAATTGATTTCGACAGCTCCATATTCTACACAGTTTTGTGTATCATAACCATTTCAACTTTGCTACTTTTCATGGCAACAAAATACATCTTTATTACAGGCGGCGTTGTCTCTTCTTTGGGCAAGGGAATCGCTTCAGCCTCATTGGCTACTATCTTAGAATCTCGCGGTCTTAATGTGACCATGCTTAAACTTGATCCTTATATTAATGTTGATCCTGGTACCATGAGTCCGTTTCAACATGGTGAGGTTTTTGTTACCAATGATGGTGCTGAAACCGACCTTGACTTAGGTCATTACGAGCGTTTTATTCGTCAACAGCTAGGTAAGAAAAACAACTTTACAGCAGGACGTGTTTATCAAAATGTAATTGAGCGAGAGCGTCGTGGTGATTACCTTGGCGCTACTGTTCAAATTATTCCACATATTACCAATGAAATAAAAGCCTTAGCTCAAGCGGGTGCTCAAGATGCTGACGTTGCTCTTGTTGAGATTGGTGGAACTGCAGGTGACATTGAGTCCCTACCTTTCTTAGAAGCAATTAGACAAATGAGCCTTGAGTTGGGCCGTGAAAATACGCTGTTTATTCATTTAACCTTGTTGCCTTATATTAAAGTAGCAGGCGAGTTGAAAACTAAACCAACTCAGCATTCAGTTAAAGAGTTGCGTGGAATTGGTATTCAGCCTGATATCCTAATTTGTCGTTCAGAATACCCACTCCCTGATGCAGAGCGTGAAAAAATTGCACTTTTTACTAATGTGCCAGCTAATTCAGTATTTACTTCTTTAGATGTTGATACGATTTATAAAGTTCCTGGAGCTTTGCATGAGCAAGGCTTAGATGAGGTAGTGATTAAAAAATTGCAGATTAATTGCAAGCCAACTGATCTTAGTGAATGGGATAGGGTTATTGAAAAACTAAACACCCCTAAATCTAGTGTTGATATTGCCATGGTAGGTAAATACATCGATCTAACAGAGGCGTATAAATCTCTTTCTGAGGCATTATTGCACGCAGGTATTAATACCAGTACAAAAGTATGTATTCATTATTTTGATTCTGAAGAAATTGAAAAAAATGGCGCTGGCTGTTTAAGTGAAATGAGTGCTATATTAGTGCCAGGTGGCTTTGGTAATCGAGGCGTTGAAGGTAAGATTGCAACAGCTCAATATGCTCGTGAAAACAAAATTCCTTATTTGGGGATTTGTTTGGGTATGCAAGTTGCAGTTATTGAATACGCACGAAACGTGGCTGGAATGAAAGAAGCTAATAGTACTGAATTTAATGAAAATACGCCTTACCCGGTTGTTGGTCTTATTACCGAATGGCAAGATGAAGATGGCAGTTTTCAAACTCGTGATGAAGATTCTGATTTAGGCGGCACTATGCGTCTTGGCGGTCAAGAATGTGCTATGGTTAGTGGCACTAAATCTAGAAATATTTATGGCCAAGATGTTATTATAGAGCGCCATCGCCATCGTTATGAAGTTAATAACACATTAATAAAAAAAGTTGAAGAGGCAGGTTTGATTATTTCTGGAAAATCTATTGATGGTAGCTTGGTTGAGATGGTTGAAGTTAAAGACCATCCTTGGTTTGTTGCGTGCCAGTTCCATCCAGAATTTACATCAACCCCTAGAGATGGTCATCCATTGTTTGAGAGCTTTATTCAAGCAGCTAATGAAGCGCATAATTTAATTCTTTCTTCTTAAATGTTTAAAGAGGCGCTAGAGCACTGGGATGATGATTTTTCTCAGTATTTTAAGCATACCTTTGACACTTTAAACCTCGACGATATACCTCTTTCTCAGCACTGCTCTCACAGTGGCGTTATTTATAAAGAAAGTATCGAGATCACCATTCTGTCCAAAACAATGAATGAGCAGTTTGCTAGCCTGACAATAGGTGTATTCTTTTGTGAAATAGTATCAGGTTGTGCTTGTAGTGATGACCCTTCACAAGCGATGATTCATGAAAATTCGTATGCAGAGCTCCACATTACGATCGAGCTTGCCGATGCACGTATAAAGTTTTTAGATTAAGCGCTTTAGCGCTTTTTTCTTTTCTTAATAAATTGCATTAAGCGACGCCTTTTAGTTAGCTGTCGTGCGTTTAATTCATTCTTATTATCTTTAAAAGGGTTCTCGCCACTCTTATATTCGATTCTTAAAGGTGTATTAGTTAACTTTAAGGCATTGATAAAGAAATTCTTTAAGTAACGATCATACGCATTTGGGACGCTTTGAAGGTGGTTCCCATGAAAGGTAAGTGTCGGCGGAAAGACATCTGTCTGATTAACGTATTTAATTTTTAAACGTCTGCCTTTAACAGGTGGCGGCTGATGACCATGATTAGCCGCTTCCAAAATTTTGTTCAAGGTTGAAGTTGAATGCTTAGTACCTGCATTTGTATATGCTCTAACAATAGGTGCAAATAGTTTTCCAACACCTGATCCATGAAGGGCAGAAATATAATGCACACTGGCATAATTAACAAACGAGAGTTTAACGTCTAATTTTCGTTTAACTTCTAATTTTTGATACTCATCTAAGCCATCCCATTTATTCAGCACAATAAGTAATGCTCGGCCTTTATCAGAAATCATGCCTAGTAACGTTGCATCTTGTTCAGTGACACCTTCACGAGCATCTAGTACTAAAATAACCACATGTGATCGATCTAATGCATCAATGGCCTTAATAATTGAGAAGATTTCTATTTTTTCATGAGTAGAACGCTTTCGTCGAATACCAGCGGTATCTATTAAAGTATATTTTTGATTTTCACGCTCAAATGGAATATAAATACTATCACGCGTAGTACCCGGCATGTCAACTGCCATTACTCTCTCTTCACCTAAAATTCGGTTGATAAGTGTTGATTTCCCAACATTAGGCCTACCAAGAACAGCAACAGCAATACCATCAACCTCCACTTCCTCTTCATCGATTTGTGACTTAGGCAGAAGGGGTAAGGTGTGCTCAATTAATTCTGCAATACCTTGGCCATGCTCTGCTGAAATCAGCCTAGGGGTTCCAAGACCTAATTCATAAAATTCAGCTGCTTTGACTTCATCTAAACCTTCAGATTTATTACAGACAAGAATTATTTCTTTTTTGAGTCGTCGTAAGCGTGAAGCAATTTCTAGGTCTAAACCAATGACACCATCACGACTACTGACAATAAAGTAGATAACATCAGACTCTTCAAGTGCATTTAAAACCTGACCCTCGATACCACTATCAATGATATTATCTTCGTTAGTTAGGCCGCCAGTGTCAATAATAGTGGCAAATGTTTCACTATCATCATCTAGCAAAACTTCTGCATATTGTCGATCACGAGTTAAACCCTCAAAGTCAGATACTAGTGCCTGACGAGAGTGACTTAAGCGATTAAATAAGGTTGACTTGCCGACATTTGGGCGTCCAACAAGAGAAATAGTGGGTAGGCCCATGGTATTTTTATAATTAGTTAAGGTCGGCTAGTTTAATGCTAATTAAACTTTGTAATTCTGAATCTCTAGAAATTTGACTCAAAGCAAGTTTGTATTGCTCTTTGGCTTTATCAATCTGATTATCAGCAACATAAATGTCACCTTTTAATTGACTATATAAGCCGTTAAATTCACCGGGTGATTTACTATCGAGTGTACTAATCGCCTCTTTAAACTTGCCCATCTCAAGTTGAATGCTAGCTATTCTCATGTTGGCGACGATAGCAATTAAATCATTATCAGCATTTACTAGGGTTGATAGATGTTGTAAAGCTGATTCATAGTCTTGTTTTTTAACAGCATTTTTTGCTAGTATTAAGCCAGCTTGTTGCGTGTATCCACTGTCAGAATGACTAGAACTTAGCGCTTCAAAAGCAGCCTCACTATCTGATGAGGCAGTATTTAGATACAAAGACCTTGCTTGAATAGATTGTTCATTCTGGTATGTTTTATAAGCGCCTAGCCCCCAAATTCCACCCAGTCCAAGAGAGATGCCAACAACAATTTGAAGACCATTTTCTTTAATCCATTTTTTGATTTGTTGAGCTTGCTCGTCTTCCGTCTTACCTACTTCAATAAAATTTTTCATGTGTAATCCTTAAAATACTTAATCGCCTCATCTAGGCTTAGGGCTTGTTGTGACTCATGAGATTTTAATGGTTTAATGCTAACTTGACCATTATTTAGCTCTTCTTCACCCAAAATTAGAGCAAAGTCGGCATCGGCTTTATCTGCTTTTTTAAATTGACTCTTGAAACTGCCCAAAGAGATATCATTATAGATAATTACATCTGCAATAGCATCATGAAGTGAGCTGGCTATTTGCATAGACTTAAGTTGAGCATCATCACTTGGCGTTATGATGTAAATAGAAATCTGCTTTGTTTTAATAGCTATTGCCTGCTCTTCTATTAATAAAATAAGGCGCTCTAAACCAATGGCAAGTCCAGCAGCTGTTGTTGGTTTGCCACCCATTTTTTCAACCAAACCATCATAGCGACCACCGGCACATATTGTTCCTTGTGCGCCAAGATCATCTGTGGTCCATTCAAAAACTGTACGATTGTAATAATCAAGGCCTCGGACTAAACGAGTGTTAATGACAAAATCAATATCTAAGGCTTTTAAATAGGCTTTGAATTGTTCAAAATGCTGTGCAGATTCAACATCTAGGTGTTCCATGAGTTTAGGTGCGTCATTAATTAAAGACTGCATATCTTTATTTTTACTATCAAGAATTCTTAATGGATTGGTTTCAAGGCGTCTAAGACTGTCTTCGTCTAGCTGGTCTTTATGCGCAGAAAAATACGCCACTAAAATCTCTCTAAAGCTTTTTCTTGCCTCATTAGAGCCTAGAGTATTAATTTCAAGAGTGACATTTTTCAAACCTAATTTTTGCCACAGGCTATGTGTCATCATCATTAGTTCAGCATCTACTTTCGCATCTGAGGCGCCAAACACTTCAAGACCAGCTTGATGAAATTGGCGGTAACGTCCTTTTTGTGGACGCTCATGTCTAAACATAGCGCCTTGATAAAAAATTTTCTGAATGCCTTCGCGAGGAAGATTATGTTCAATCATCATACGCACACAACCAGCAGTACCTTCTGGGCGTAAGCTCAAAGAATCACCATTAGCTTCATTCCAAGAGTACATTTCTTTTTCAACAATGTCAGTTGCTTGACCAATCGCACGACAAAAGGTGTCAGTTTTTTCAACCACAGGAGTGCGAATATTCTTATAGCCATAAGAAATAAATAAATCAGCAATTGTACGTTCTACAAACGTCCAAAGATCAGAGTCTTTGGGTAGTAGATCGTTCATGCCACGAATGGCCTGGATTTTTTTGCTCATTTTATTATTTGAGATAATATTAAAGGGTTATTTTACCGATAATTACTTGGACTCACTCTGTATTAAGTGTTACTTGGTTTGTAATAAATTGAGATCGCAAAAAATACCAAAATAGCAAAAAATAAGCGAATTCCTATGAGCAAGAAAATATCAGCGCCAAAAAATACAAACAGTAGGGTGTCTTCAATAATAGCGTGCGCCACCATCAAAAAATAACACACTGAGATCACTTGTTTTTTACTCATATAGCGAGCTTCTTTGAGAAGCACCCCTGCACCATAAGTAATGCCAATTAGTAGACCGGTAACTAGCGCCATAACTGTGCTAAGATGGTGATCAAATTTTTGTAAAATTTTTAAACCTTTGATAATCGTTACAACAAAAATAACCAAACTGACTAAGATAATAATCTCAACCGCCAGTAAAGCGGCCTCATAACTTTTTTGCAATATAAAGTCGGTGAAATTATCCGCCACTACTAATGTAGGCTGATATAGGGCACTGGCAATTTGATCTGGATTGTCAAATAAAAGCTCTGTTGGGATAATGATTAGCGGCGTCAGCACAACAAAGGCCATGGCCAGTCTAAAACCAACTGAGTGTAGCCAATCAATACCCAATTTCTTCATAATTGCTGATTCGACAGGAATAGAATGAAGTACGCCTAAAAATAAACCCAGTACCGTCCAATCGTAAACACTTAATCCCAATGGTGCGGCAAAAGCTATGGCGGCATATAAATTTAGAAAAACACCAGATGCTAACGCTAGCGCAGCCTCTGGTGGTAGATTAAGCAAAGTGGTAAAAGGCTCAAACACTTGAGCAATAATGGGCATTAACTCAAAATACATGAGCAATTCAGCCAGTAAAAAATAAGGAATAACTGTAAATACAATAATTTTAGCAGTAGATAGGGAGCTACTTAAAAAAGCTTTAGTATCAAAATTCATGAATTACTAATACCATTAGGGACGTGCCCAGTAGGGACATATTGAGAAGCAGATTTACAATGCGAGTGTTGATCATCAAAAAAAATATCTGCACTAAATTCTTTCAAGAAAACGCCCTTATCCAGCCCACCTAAAAAGAAAGACTCATCAATACGTATCCCCCATTCACGCATGGTATGAATAACACGCTTATGAGAGGGTGCAGAGCGCGCAGTAACTAGCGCCGTTCGAATCGGGTTATTTTCAACAGGAAAGGCCGATTGAATTTTGTGCAATGACTTTAAAAAACATTTAAAAGGGCCAGCCTTTAATTCAACATTAGCAGATTTTCTTTCATTCTCTTCAAAGGCATCAATACCTTTTTCCCGAAATATCTTTTCAGATTCATCAGAAAAGATAACTGCATCACCATCAAAAGCAATTCTAAGTTGAGTTTCGTGAGAATCTTTAGAGCTTGAGCCAACAATAGAGGCAGCTGCAAAACCAGATTCCAATGCCTTTTGTACATCTTGATAGTTGCTTGATAAAAATAGATCAGCTTCAAAAGCGCCTACTAAGTTATGAGTACTTTCACCACGTGTAAAAGCTGCGCGAGAAATATTTAAACCATAATGCTCAATAGAATTAAAAATACGCAAACCTGTATCTGCGCTATTTCTAGACAGTAAGATGACATCAATTGGATTTTTCTTAGTATTAAGGGAGAGTAATTTCTTGACTAAAGAAAACCCTACACCACGAGGCAAAACAACCTCTTCATTCTCCTCTTGATGCTTGGCATAAGCTTCAACACCTTGTTGCTTGAAAATTTGGTGTGATTCGTCTAAATCAAACAAGGCTCTAGATGAAATAGCAACCACTAATTTTTCTTTTGCTTTTGGATCTACAGCGTCTGCCACGATTCTCCCTGATATTTGTCTAAACAATAATCTAGCCACCTTTCGATGAATAGATTTAACTCCCATTGTATATCCATATCTCCACATCGTGCTAAATATGGATGATCATTATTTAAAACGCTCTCATTGCAAACTGAGAGCACCTCAACAAGCTGCGCATCAAAATATACTTTAAATTTAATATCTGGCTTTTGAACGTTATCACCAAGAATGTGGGTTAAGGTAAAAATACCAGTATAAGCAAAGCGTTCTTCCACAATTAAGTGAAGGTCTGGATACTTAGCATGTTTAATAATACTATTATGTGCAGTTTGTTTAATAAGCGGAATAAGCTTTGTGAGTTTTTGATAATTTAGTTCAAATAATTGCGATACGTCACTGTAAGTCTTTGATTGACGCAAATTGTATAAATTATTTAAATACTGAGATTCTAAATCCATTGTGTTTTTAAGTTAATCGTTCCGTTTTTGTGTAGCTCAAACTCATTAAAGCCAATTCTTGTTTCTTGGTTAAATTGTAAGGCGGTAGAGGGACATGAGATGATTCTTTTTCCAAGTCGAAAAAATTCACTTGCTTCATGTGCATGGCCAAATACAATGCTACGTATTTTAGAGTGTTTGTCTAATACTTTAAATAAATCTTGAGAATTTTCAAGTGACAATTCGTCATCCCAGCTACTATTCATTGGCACAATAGGATGGTGTAGAACCACCATAACATGATCTGCATTAGAATTTAAACAAGTATCATCAAGCTCTAGTAAAGCAGCTTCACTCGCTAAGCCACTAGTTTTTCCTGTTTGTACAGAGTCAATACTAATAACTTCCCAATTATCCAATCTAAAAGTTTTAAATAAGTTATCTTTAAAAACTTGCCCTAGATTTTCCGCATCATCATGATTGCCTTTAATGACAAAAATTGACCGCTTAATAGGTGACAGTATTTTTTTCAAAATTCGATAAGAATTCAATGTGCCATGATGAGTTAAATCGCCACTAATTAATAAAGCATCAGACTTAACAGTTTGAATATACTCAATAATAGATTGAAGATTTTTTTGAGAATCAACCCCCATGGCTAAACGCTGATCATCAATATGACAATCACTAATTTGAATAAGTTTAGGCACGTTGGATAAAGGATACTCGTGAACTTACACCCGTTAAAAGCTCATAACTAATGGTATCACTATAAGAAGCAACAGTTTCGACACGAAGTTTACTATTACCCCACAAGATAGCGATATCACCGACATTAACCTCTAAATCTCCAATATCAGCACAAATAAGATCCATGGACACGCGCCCTGCTAATGTACATAAAGTGTTGTTGATCATTACCGGCGTACCAGTTTTAGCATGGCGAGGGTAGCCATCACCATAGCCAATACCAATAGTAACTATACGTGAGTCTTTTTTGGCTGTCCAAGTTGCGCCATATCCAACACTCTCACCAGCTTTAATTGTTTTCAAACTAAGAATCGGAGCGGATAGCTCCATGGCAGGCATTAGTTGTTCATTAATGTTTGAAAATGGTGAAGCGCCATAAAGCATAATGCCGGGGCGCACATAGTCAAAGTGCGATTTATCTAGGCTCATAATCGCTGCTGAATTTGCCATAGAACGAGAATAATGCTGAATATTTAGATTACTAAAGGCTTCAAATTGCTGAGAATTTTTAATATGAGCAGGTTCGTCAGCACAAGCAAAATGAGTCATAACACATTCAATATGAATATTTGAATTATTCTTCAGCTGATTTAAAGTCAGGTCTAATTCGTTAATTGGAAGACCCAATCGATGCATACCCGTATCAACTTTAATCCATAGATTAATGGGATCTTTGCTGTTCTTGATAACTGTTAGTTGAGATAAATCATGAAAAACAAGATGGCAATTCAGCTTAATAGCTTCTTGTAGGTCAACTTCATTAAAAATACCAGGTAATAGCAAGATAGGCTTATTAGTCAGTTTTCTAAGTGAACGCACTTCACTAAGCTCGCTTACTGCAAGAATGTCAGCTTGCAGTAAAGGCTTTACTAAATCAAGATGATGGCCATAAGCATTAGACTTAACCATACTAATAATTTTTGAGTTAGGTGCATATGAGCGAACAACCGATAAGTTGTGGGCAAGTGCTGATTGTGAAATAGCTGCTACAGCGTGCATAAAAAACTAGAAGGGCTCTTGGTCAAAGTTAGATAAATTGTTGTTATAAGCTGCATTTATTTGGTCATCAGGCATTCCTTGGAACTGATCTTCATTGGCTAGATTTTCAAAGCGTGCATACTCACCAATAAAGGCAAGTTTAAGTCTACCAGTTGAACCATTTCTGTGTTTTGCAATTTGCAGATCTGCCTTGCCAATTTCCTCAGGATTTGAATAAGAATCATCATGATATTGTTGATCACGATAGATAAAAGCAATAATATCTGCATCTTGCTCAATAGAGCCAGATTCACGCAAATCAGACATCTGTGGCATGCGACCTTTGCCTGCTTTAGGTCGAGATTCTACACCGCGATTGAGCTGAGATAATGCAATAACAGGTACGTTAATTTCTTTAGCTAGCGCCTTGAGGGATCGAGAAATTTCTGAAATTTCTTGTACTCTGTTTTCACCCTTACCATTTACAACCATAAGTTGTAAGTAGTCCACCATAATCAGAGCTAAATCAGGATACTGACGTTTAAGGCGACGACATTTTGCGCGAATTTCGGTTGGGGTGATAGAAGGTGTTTCATCAATTAAAACAGTTGATTTTTCTAACGCTAAAACTGCATGATTAAAACTATTCCAATCTGTTTCAGTCATGGTGTCTTTAAGGTTTTCACCTTTAATATGACCAAAAGAAGTAATCATTCGCATCACTAAAGCTTCTGTCGGCATCTCCAAGCTAAAGACCGCTACAGGTTTAGGCTCTTTAGCAGTAATAGCGACATGCTCAACAATGTTCATTGAAAAAGCAGTTTTACCCATGGAAGGGCGACCGGCAACAATGATAAGATCACCATTTTGAAGTCCTGAGGTGAGTTTATCTAGCTCGCTAAAGCCAGTTTCCAAACCGGTAACACCTTCAGTTTCTTGCATTTCATGAACACGATTAACAACATCCTTGATGATATCTTTAACATTAACAATATCTTTTTTACCACGAGTTACTTGCTCGGCAATTTCAAAAATTTTCTTTTCAGAAAGATCAATAAGTTGTTGAACTTCCATTTCTTTTGGATTATAGGCAGTATCTGCAATCTCATGACTGGCAACAATAAGTTGACGATAGACACTTAGTTCACGAACATGTTTGGCATAAGCTTCAATGTTTGAAATACTGGGCGTGTTTTCAGCAATTTGAGCCAAATAAACAAAACCACCAATGGTTTCCTCATTGCCTGTTTTTTTAACATGTTCTTTAACGGTAAGAATATCTGCTGGACGATCATGATGAAGTAGGGTGGAGATAGCCTCAAAGATAATTCGATGAGAGGCATTGTAGAAATCAACCTCAGTTAAAATGTCGGCGACCTGATCCCAAGCGTCATTATGCAACAGAAGTCCACCTAAAACAGCCTGCTCTGAGTCGAGTGAGTTAGGTGGAATTTTTATGTTTTCGATGTTCATAGGTTTGCCTAAAAAATAAAAAACCCTCTTACGAGGGTTCTTAATTTTAACTCAATTTTAAGCTAAATTTTTACTCTTCTTCTTGCGCTTCAACGACTACTTTAATAGCAACTGAAATTGAAGAATGTAGAGTAACACTAATATCATACTCACCTGTGTGGCGAATAGCCTCAGGCATGTTTACGTTACGCTTCTCAACTTCAAAACCCGCACTAGCCAAACTAGCTGAAATATCAGCTGTTGTGATAGAGCCGAACAATTTACCTTCGTCTCCTGCATTAGCGCTAATCGTACAAACTGTACCAACCATTTTAGTTTCAATAGCCTTTGCATCCTTAAGTGAAGCAGCTTCTTTAGCTTCTAAACCTGCTTTTAATACTTCAAATTCAGCTAAGTTAGCTTTTGTTGCTGGCTTAGCCTTACCTTGAGGGATTAAAAAATTACGTGCATAACCTGCTTTAACGTTAGCTAGCTGGCCTAAAGTGCCTAATTTTTGAATTGTTTCTAATAAAATTACTTGCATGATCAGGTCTCCTATTTCTTGTGCTTATCAGTGTAAGGAATAAGAGCTAAAAATCTAGCTCTCTTAATGGCAGTCGTTAACTGACGCTGAAATTTAGCGGCCGTACCTGTCATTCTTGATGGAGTGATCTTACCACTTTCATCAATATTCTTTAATAATGTATCAACATCTTTATAGTCAATCTTAGTAACACCTGCCGCTGTAAAACGACAAAAAGAATTAACTTTAATTAGAGGTCTACGCTTTCTCTTTTGTTGCTTAGCCATAATATTCTCCTATTTTCTAACTGGTTTTTTATCTTCGTCTTTAGCAGTCATCATAATTGAAGGCTCAGTGATCGCTTTATCTTCAGAAAGGATTAAGTTTCTAAGGATTGCATCGTTAAAACGGAAGTTATAGTTAAGCTTATCTAGCGTATCTTGATCACATTCAATGTTCATTGATAAGTAATGCGCTTTATAAATTTTGTTGATTGGGTAAGCTAGGTGCTTACGGCCCCAGTCTTCTTCTCTATGAATTTGCCCACCACCTGTTGTGATGATTTCTTTGTAGTTATCCATCATTGTACTTACCTGAGCCGATTGGTCAGGGTGCACAATAAGTGTAATCTCATAATGTCTCATGAGTTGTATCTCCTTATGGTTATTAATAATAGCCTGCCACACCATGTGATCAAGCAAGGGAACTGCGTATTTTATACTAGTTAGGTGTTTTCCACAATTATTAAGTCTATTTTTATTAATACTCGTAAAGTGACTACAATCAAGAGTTTTTGTTAAAATTCAATGAATATATCAAAAAAGAATAATGCAATTGTTTAATAATTTCAATTTTAGCCGATGGATTAAGTATTTGATATTCATAGGAGGTTTTTTATTTTCTGGGTATTTGTTGTATCTTAATAACTTGGTTAATGATCATTTTTCTAACTTTAATAAAGCTGATGAAATTAGTTATGAGCAGCAATCTAGGGTGGCGATTAATATGCTTTTATTAACGGAAGATCAGTCATTTTTTGAACATTCAGGTGTAGATTTTCAAGAAATTGCAAGGGTATTGCGTGATTACTGGATGTACGACAAGCCGCTTCGAGGTGCCAGCACATTAACTCAGCAGTTGATTAAAAATTCTCTATTAACTCGAGAGCAAACTATCGAGCGTAAGCTTAAAGAAGGTTTAATGGCGATATTATTAGAGGTTTCTTTCGATAAGGAGTTTATTCTTAATCGCTATATGAACAGTGTTTATCTAGGGCAAAAGGGTTCTCAGCCAGTCTATGGGTTTAGGGATGCGGCGCAATTTTATTTTAATAAAAAAATAGCTTTATTAAGTCCAGAAGAGATAGCAACATTAGTGGCTTTGGTGAAAGGGCCAAGCTATTATCATCCAGTTAAACATCCACAAAGATTAGCCAAGCGAAGAGAGTTGGTTTTGCACTTATACAATAAGTATAAAAAGATTGTAAAATAAGCCTATGAAAAATATTCTCGCTATTGATACTTGTACGGAAGTTTGCTCGGTTAGTTTGTATAGTCAATCAAATAAAACATCAAGATTCTTAAAGGATTTGTCTAAAAGTTCAGGTTTAATCCTGCCTTTATGTGATGAAGTGCTTGATGAAACGGGGTTGAGTGTTTCGGACATTGATTTGATTGTTTATACGAAAGGTCCAGGCGCATTTACCGGTGTTCGAATGTGTGTGAGCGTAGTACAGGGAATGTCTTTAGCTTTTGATATTCCTACTTTAGGTGTTTCTACACTTGAGCTGGTTGGTTATGGCGCCAGCAAAAAATACCAAGTTAATAAAGTCGCTGTGGCACTTGACGCTCGCATGAACGAGGTTTATTGGGGGCTTTATGATCAAGGTATCTTTGCTAATGAAGCGCTAAGCAAGCCTAGTGAGGTTTCACAGCTTGACTCTAGCTATATTGGGGTGGGAACTGGTTGGGGTGCTTATGAGCAAGAGTTAACCGATGCAACAGGAGTGGATACTTATTATGCTGATTTTTATCCTAAAGCAGAAAATTTAATTGATTTAGCATTGGCACACATTAAAAGTGGAGGATCGTTGGATAGTAATTTACCATTACCGACTTATTTACGCAACAATGTAGCTAAAAAATCCTTAAAATAATTCGCAACTTTTAATTATTAATTATTATGTGGAAATGGATTCAGGCATTTGCCTCCCCTAAAAATTTCTATCAAACTAGCGCCAAGATTATTTCTTGGTTTCTGTATCCTTTTATCGGCTTAACGTTAGTCGGTTTATATTGGGCTTTGATTGCTTCTCCTGCAGATTATCAACAAGGTGAAAGTGTCCGAATAATGTATGTACATGTACCCGCTGCGTGGATGAGTTTATTTATTTATATCGTGATGGCAATTGCTGGCGCTATTGGCCTTATTTGGCAAATTAAACTGGCTAATATTGTGGCTAAAGTTTCTGCTCCGATTGGTGCTGTTTTTACATTTTTGGCACTGGTAACAGGCGCTGTATGGGGTAAGCCTATGTGGGGCACTTGGTGGGTTTGGGATGCGCGTTTAACTTCAGAGCTTATTTTGTTGTTTTTATACCTAGCCTTTATCTCTCTTAATAATGCCTTTGACAACCCAAAAACCGCCTCTAAAGCCAGTTCTGTTTTAGCGATTGTAGGTTTGGTTAATATTCCTATTATTTATTATTCAGTCGAGTGGTGGAATAGCCTACATCAAGGCGCCTCCATTGGCGTTAATAAAGTATCAATGCAAATAGATATGTTTATTGCATTAATGCTTATTAGTTTTGCCTTTAAATTTTTGTACGGTGCTTTGGTATTAATGCGAGCACGAGATGAAATATTAACCACAGAGCAAAACTCAACCTGGGTAAAGAAGTTAATTATGAAAGGTGAGAAATGATGGAAATATTTACACTTTTAGCCTTTGACAAATACGCTAGTTATATTTGGTTTTCATACGGAATCACATTTATTGCGATTGCACTGCTTTTTATAAGAACTAAAAGTATTCATCGTGATACGATCAAACAATTACGTTCTAAATATTTAAGGGATTTATAGTATGACTAAAAGACAAAATAGAATGGTATTAGTGGCTTTACTGTTGGCAGGTGCTGTGTTGGCTATCACTTTGTTGCTTCAAGCATTGGGCAGTAATACGAATTATTTTTATTCACCTACTGAAGTAGCCGAAGGAAAAGCACCAATTGGTAAGACTTTTCGTTTAGGTGGTCTGGTTGCTAAAGGCAGCGTGATACGAAAAGATATGATGGTTAGTTTTGATGTAACAGATAATAAGAATAAATTTACAATCGAATATACGGGCATCTTGCCAGATTTATTTAGAGAGGGTCAGGGTATTATTACAACAGGCTCACTAGTAGGTGAAATCTTTATAGCAACTGAGGTTTTAGCGAAGCATGATGAAAACTATATGCCGCCAGAAGTGGCTGATGCATTAGAGAAAAGTAAAAAGTAGTTATGGGTAAATTTCTGCCACTAGCCATCTTTGTTATCCTTGCTTGGTTTTTGTATGATGGACTAGGTCGTGATACCAAAAAACTACCTTCACCTTTAATTGGAAAAGCCTTTCCAGATTTAATCGTAGAAGACTTTAACTCAGATGAAAAATACTCCACTCAATCCCAATTAACAGGCAAAATTACGCTGGTTAATGTTTGGGCTTCATGGTGTGTAACCTGTCGAGCTGAACACCAAACTTTGATGAATATTGCCCAATCTAAATCTGTATATATGATTGGTATTAATTACAAAGATACACGTAAAGAAGGTCAAGTTTTCTTAGATAGATTGAAAAACCCTTATGACCAAATTATTTTTGACGAACAGGGGAAGCTAGGATTGGAGCTCGGTGTTTATGCAACACCTGAAACTTTTGTAGTCGATAGCCAGGGAATTATTCGATTTAAGCGCATCGGGCAATTAACCCCAGAGATCTGGGATATGCAAATTTTACCGTTAATTCAACAGCTTAAAATATCAGCAAAAACTAATACATAAAGTTTTTTGTTTTTTTTTAAAAATCCGTTGACAGTATGGGTATTTAATGGATAATTCATCCAAAGCAGTGTTATAAATGCTTAGCAAATTTTAATAATGAAACATGATTTACGAAATAGGAGAATAGAGTAATGAATAAGTCAGATTTAGTAGCAGCAATTGCTGAGAATTCAGGTTTAACAAAAGCTGATGCAGCTCGCGCATTAGACGCAACAACAGGTGCAATCACTACAGCATTGTCATCAGGCGATAGCGTAGCAATTACAGGTTTTGGTAGTTTCTTAGTAAGAGACCGTGCAGCACGCACTGGCCGTAACCCACAAACAGGCGCAGCGATTCAAATCAAAGCATCTAAAGTACCTGCATTTAAAGCAGGTAAATTACTTAAAGAATCAGTTAACTCTTAAGATTTTTTCAGTATAATATGCCCGGTGCTTAATCTTAAGTGTTGGGCATATGTTTTTTTGGGCGATTAGCTCAGTTGGTAGAGCGTCGCCCTTACAAGGCGAATGTCACAAGTTCAAGTCTTGTATCGCCCACCAAAAAAACATTTCGGAGTGGTAGCTCAGCTGGTTAGAGTGCCTGCCTGTCACGCAGGACGTCGCGGGTTCGAATCCCGTCCGCTCCGCCATTACTTTTTCAAGTATTGGCCCCCTAATTCAAATCAAATTTAAATAATCTAAAAACACCCTTTTTTTTTATAAACTTTTTCGTTTATAATCTTTGTTTTTCATGATTTAAATTTTGACGCTTGTTTTTCAAGCATCAATCCCCCTCTTATTATTATGCTTAGTTCTATTAAAAACAAAACCAAAGGCTGGGTAGCCTATTTAATTGTCGGTTTAATCACTGTTCCTTTTGCCTTATTTGGTGTTAATGAATATTTTACTGGTGCCTCTAATATCGTCGTTGCTTCGATTGATGATGATGAAATTTCAAAAGAAGAGTTTTTAGCTGAATTTAATCCACAAAAAAGACGGCTTCAGCAAAAATTAGCTGAAAAATACGATACAGATTTCGATACGGTTTTAAAGCAATCAATTGTTAATCAAATGATTGATAAGCGCCTACTTAATCAGTTGGCTGAAGATATGTCGCATGCGACGAGTGGTTCAGAGTTAAACGCTATTATTCAAACTAACGACTTGTTTCAAGAGCAGGGTCGTTTTTCACTAGAAAAATATAAAAATTTATTAAGGCTAAATGGTTATACAGCTGCTGAGTACGAATCTGTTAGATCGAAAGAGTTGACACAAAATCAAATTAAATATAACTTACTAGACTCTGCTTTTATGTTGCCTTCACAACTAGAAAGATTGCAAAACCTTAATGATCAGCAGCGCGAGTTTGCTTATATAAAACTTAATGCTGATGATTACACAGCCAAAGTGAATGTGAATGAAAAAAGTATTGAGGATTATTTCAATAATCAAAAAGAATCATTCTTTGCACCTGAGCAGGCCAAAATTGAATTTGTTGAGCTTTCTTTAGCTCAAGTCGCCAAAACTATCAAAGTCACAGAAGATGAGTTATTTAACTTCTATGAGGATGAGCAAGCTCGATTCACAACAGAAGAAGAGCGTCAAGCGCAGCATATCCTATTAGCAACTGAAGAAACTGCTAACAAGGTATTAGACTTACTTAACCAAGGTGGTGATTTTTCAAAGTTAGCAGCTCAATATTCTCAGGATACAGGCTCAAAAGATACTGGCGGTGATTTAGGCCTGTTCGGCCGTGGTGTGATGGTTGGTGCTTTTGAAGAGAGTGCATTTTCTATGCAAGAAGGCGATCTAAGTGGCTTGGTCAAATCTGAGTTCGGATATCATATTATTAAATTAAACAAAATTAAGGCCGGCATCGTCAAGTCTTTTGATAGTGTTAAATCAGAGTTAACACAACTTTATACAGAATCTCAAGCACAGAAAGATCTATACAACTTAAGAGAGCAATTGGCCAATCTTTCTTATGAAGCCAACCTGGAAGAAGTATCTAGTCAAATGTCACTTAAGATAAATACGAGTGATTTCTTTGATAGAGAGGACACAAAGCTCGACGCTAAAATTGTTGCAGCAGCATTTAGCGATGTTGTCCTTAATAAGGGTGAAAATTCAGAAGTTTTAGAGTTAGATAAAAATCGTTTTGTTGTGGTTCACTTGAAACAAAAACTACCTCAGCGTCAAAAAACATTTAAAGAGGTTAAGGGTGAAATTAACACCCATTTAACACGTCTTTTAGCTAAAACTTTTGTTGATAATATTGCTACTCAAATTGTTACTTCTTCTAAAGTTGGTGATATGAAGTCTGTAGATCAGTTAATGAGTAAAAACTCACTTAAGTGGGAAACTATTGGCTGGGTTAAGCGCGATACCACTAAAGCTAATACCTCAATTGTCAACAAGGTATTTGCATTACCAAAACCAAAAACTGATCCGGTCTTCAGCGCTCAGAGTCTAGATAAAAGAAATGCACTTGTTATTAATTTAACCGGTGTAAAGGTTTCTAAGTCTAAAGCTTCAAAAGCTAATCTTGAAAAGATATTGCTAGGTTTTGAATCTAATGAAGTTTTTGTGAATATCTTGCAAGCACTTAGATCTAAAGCTGAAATCAAAGTGTTTAATTCAAAACTATAAATTGCTTGGAGTTATAAAGGGCTTAAGATAAAAAGATACAAATAGACACAAAAAAGCCTTGAATTTTCAAGGCTTTTTTTGTTTAATAAAATTTTTTCTATCTTTATTCTGGACCTTTATCATAAAAACTGTAACCAGAGTCGATATAGGTTACTTCACCTGTAATACCAGAAGCTAAATCAGAACATAAGAAGGCTGCTGCATTACCTACTTCTTCAGTAGTTACGGTACGCTTAAGTGCTGAAGAGTCTGCTGCATAGTCAAGTAGCTTGCCAAAGTCTTTAATACCAGAAGCAGCCAATGTCTTAATCGGACCAGCAGATACAGCATTAACACGAATACCGCGCTCAGGTCCAAGTGCAGCAGCCATATAACGCACATTTGCCTCAAGTGATGCCTTAGCAACACCCATGACGTTGTAGTTAGGGATGGCGCGAATAGCACCTAGATAGCTAACAGTTAGCAGAGCACCATTATCATTTAGCATGGATGAAGCATATTTAGCAAGGGCTGTAAAGCTGTATGAACTAACGTCATGCGCTGCTGCAAAATTTTCACGGGTAGTCACTTCGACATAATTTCCATTCAGTGCTTCACGAGGAGCAAATGCCACTGAGTGCACGATAATGTCAAAATTATCCCAGTGGCTTTTAAGCTCTGTAAAGGTTTGCTGAATGCCTTCATCTGTGGCGACGTCACATTCAATAACAATATTGGAGTTACATACTTCAGCACATTTATCAACACGTTTTTTTAATTTTTCGTTTTGATAAGTAAGCGCAATCTCACATCCTTGTTTAGCCATCGCTTCAGCAATACCCCAAGCAATCGAGCGATTAGAAGCAACACCAACAATCAATGCCTTTTTTCCAGTCATGAAACCCATAAAATCTCCAATTTGTCATTAATAAAAAACAAATTATAACCTACACAGCACCTATAATAACGATCTGTTCTTGTAATTATTAAATGTCAATGTTAGATATCTTCTTAACCCCAATTCGTGCATTTAGACTTAGATACATCCCTTTACTGTTGATTTATTTTTCATATGGTAGTGGTGTTTTTACAGCGATTGCTGAAAACTTTTGGGTCAAAGACACGTTGGATATGACGGCAGCAGATTTAGCCGAGCTAGGTATTTGGCTAACTGTCCCGTGGACGGTTAAAATGATTTTTGGCTCATTGGTTGATAGTGTTAATATTTTTGGATCTAATCGAAAATCCTATGTTTATATAGGCGCAGTTCTTATTACAATTAGCTCGTTGATGATGATAGCCGTGGTGGGTGACTACTCAATTATCCAAGATTTCTCTAAAAAATCTGTCTATGTTTTTGCCAGCGTAATTGCGGTGACGGGCTTTGTCATGCAAGATGTTGTAGCTGACACAATGACTACAGAGGTGGTTGATAAAAATCAGTCTCAAGAAAAAATAAACCAAGAGTTGGCTACCATTCAAGTTTTAGCTCGCCTATCTTTGGGTTTTGCAATTTTTATTACCGGTTGGATTGGTGGAGAACTGGCAGATGTATTTCATGATAATCGTGAGATTGTATTTCAGATTGCCTTATTTGTACCTTTACTTTCTATTTTGGGTGTGAGCTTAGTCAAGCTTAATCCTGTGCCCATTTCTCCAATTAATAAGCAAGTGCTATTTGGAGGCCTGATCTTTGCAGTATTTATTGTTCTTATGGGTTATAACGACGTACCTTATTCACAAGAAATTATTTTTGTTATTTCATTATCGGTCGTTCTATATCTACTTTCTGATCTAATTAATGACTTAGATGCACGCACTATTCGTCATATCAAAATGGCGATGATTATCATCTTTGTCTATCGCGCCATGCCATCAGTTGGTGCGGGTTTGAGCTGGTGGGAGATTGACGTTTTGGGTTTTGATGAATCCTTCTTTGCTAAGCTATCTGCTATTGGCGGTGGTATTGCTCTGGCGGGTATGTGGTTCTCAGCTAAGTTTATTATCAAGCGAGATATCGCCGAAGTGCTCATCTTTTTAACCATTATTGGCACATTGCTATCATTGCCAATTGTGGCTATGTATTACGATGTTCATACTATGTTAGGCTTTGATGCACGAACTGTGGCTTTGGTTGATACCGCCATGGCTTCTCCGTTCGATTATATCGCCCAAGTGCTGATGCTAACCCTGGTGGCTATTTATGCACCCGAAGGTAAAAAGGGCACTTGGTTTGCATTGATGGCAAGTTTAATGAATATAGCACTGAGTGCTGGCGGTTTGTTCACCAAATACTTAAATCAAATATTTGTTGTTAGTCGTGAAATAGTAACAGATGGCGTCGTTACCACTGCTCAAGATTATTCAGCTCTGGGAGATTTATTGTGGATTGTGGTTGTCATTGGTTTTGTGGTACCTATAGTCACCATTATTAAATACAATCCTAATAAAGCATGAGCCAATACAAGTATTACTTCCTGTCTTTAATATTGGTGATAGCAGATCAGCTTACTAAGTTAATGGTGTTCAACTCTTTAGAGTTATATGAATCAATTGAAATAACGAATTTTTTCAGTTTAACCCATGTGCATAATTATGGTGCTGCATTTAGTTTTTTGGCTGATGAAGATGGTTGGCAGCAATATTTCTTGGTAAGTGTCTCTGCAATAGCCAGTATTGTGATCATCCTATGGATGAGAAAAATTAGCACAAAGCAGCCTTATAAACTTATAGCGCTTAGTCTTATTTTATCTGGGGCTATCGGTAATTTAATTGATCGAGCAGTGTTTGGATTTGTAATAGATTTTATTAATCTTCACTATCAAGACTTTTATTGGCCAGTATTTAATGTGGCCGATATGGCTATTACTTTGGGCGTTATATTGCTATTATTAGTTGATTTTAAAAAAGACAGGGCTAAATCATGAGTGATTGTTTAATCATCGGTGGTGGTGTAATCGGCATGATGAGCGCTCGCTCTCTTGCGCTGTCTGGCGCAAAAGTTACCTTGATCGATCAACAAGCCTGTGCTCAAGAATCTTCTTGGGCAGGTGGCGGTATTATTTCAACGCTTTACCCTTGGAAATACAATGACTTAACTAACGAACTAAGTTTGGCTTCTCAGGTTGTATATGAGCAATTGTGCGCTCAAATACTAGAAGATACTGGGCTTGATCCACAGTATATAAAATCTGGATTATTGATGATGGATGAGTATGATTCAGACGAGGCAATAGCATGGTTGAAGCGCCATGGCTTAAAGTATCAGCCTCATCAGCAAGGCGCTTTATTTAGTGAGATTGCTCAAGTGCGTAATCCCCGCTTACTCAAAGCACTCAAAGCCGATATCATCAATAAAGGCGTTAAGATTATTGAGCATGTCAAAATTGAAAAATTATTAATTAAAAATGATAAAGCATTAGGTGTGGTGAGTGATAATCAAACCTATTTGGCAGATTATGTTGTAGCTTGTTCAGGCGCTTGGAGTTCTCAGTGGTTGGATTTAAAAGAAGAAATATTTCCTATGAAAGGTCAAATGATTGTGCTCAAATCCAAACCAGATACTGTTGAGAACATAGTTTTGGATCAAGGACGATATATCATTCCTCGTCAAGATGGGCATATTCTAGTAGGATCAACCATGCAAAATGTTGGTTTTGACCGTTCAACTGATGATCAAACGTGCAAAGAATTGCATGAGTTTGCTAGCAAAAGATTTAGCGCACTTGCCGATGCCCAAGTCGAGCATCATTGGTCAGGTTTTAGGCCAGCAAGTAAATCCGCCAAAGTCATGCTCGGCAAACACGCCGAGTTTGATAATGTATTTATAAATACCGGTCATTTTCGCAATGGCCTTAATATGGCGCCAGAAAGTGCCAAAAGAATTACACAATTAATCAATCATGAAATTTAGCCTTATATTTTTATTTCTAACCTCAATCATAAGTGCTGCTAATGCTCAGCTTTTTAAAGTATCTGATCGAGGTGGCATATTAAAGAACACCTCTTCAGAGCAAAGATGCGTCCTAGACGATCGGTCAAAATTGGTATGGGAAGTTAAGCTAACCACCAAAGGTTTGCAAAATACCCAAAATACCTATACTTGGTTTAACACTAAAAGCGGCATCCAAAATGGCGACTACTCGCATAATTGCCATTGGTCTGAATCTTGTAATACTCAGGCGTATGTCAAAGCACTTAAAGATATTAAGCTTTGTCAGCAGTTAAATTGGCGCTTACCAACGCAAGCTGAGCTTAAAACACTTTTGGTATACGGAGATAATGATTTATTAATTAATCAAAATTTTTTCCCAAATACCCAGCTTAAGTCTTACTGGAGTTCTGATGAATTAAGTACTAATATCGCCATTGATGTGCCGTTTTATTATGGCGGCAGTCAAGGTTCAGATAAATCATTTGATGCCTATGTTCGCCTGGTGAGTGATGCTAACTAGAGAACTCGATCAGACCTTACTCGCAAGCTATTCGGATGATATTCCCAATTTTTTAAAACATATTTATGCAGCTCGCGGCGTTAGCGAATCTCAATTATCATTAGGCTTATCAAATTTACTCACGCCTAATTTTGACCATCTAGATCGAGCCCTAGATTTATTAGAGCAAGCTTTATTAGAGCAAAGACGTATTTTAATCATTGGTGATTTTGACTGTGACGGCGCAACTGCCTCGGTGGTGGCGGTTAAATCATTACGCATGATGGGTGCTAAATATATTGATTTTTTAGTACCAAATCGATTTGAGCATGGTTACGGGCTTTCGCCAGAAATTGTAAAGCTTGCTATTAAAGAAAAACAGCCTGATTTAATCATTACGGTTGATAACGGCGTCTCAAGTTTTGATGGCGCCAAGCTGGCTAAAGAATCAGGTATTAATGTCATTATCACCGATCATCATCTGCCTAGTGACTCACTGCCAGAAGCTGATGCCATTATTAATCCAAATCTTAAGGGTTGTGAATTTTTAAGTAAAAATCTAGCCGGTGTTGGTGTCTGTTTTTATTTGTTTTCAGCGCTTAGAACTCACTTACAAAAAATTCAATATTTCACTAATAATAATATCTCATCGCCAGATCTACGCATTGTGCTTGATTTAGTTGCACTTGGAACGGTGGCTGACGTGGTGAAGCTTGATCAGAACAATCGTATTTTGATTGACCAAGGCATTAAGCGCATTCGCGAAAAACAATGTTCACCTGGTATTTTGGCACTGTTAGAAATTGCTAATAGACCCCCAGAAACCTTGCAAGCCAGTGATTTGGGATTTGCAGTTGGACCTCGACTGAATGCAGCAGGGCGCCTGAGTGATATTTCCCGCGGTATTAAATGCCTGCTAACAGATGATATGAATGATGCTAGACGCTATGCCAAAGAGCTAGAAGAATTTAACCAAAAGCGTAAAGAAGAGCAAGCGCGTATTCAAGATGAGGCGCAAGTCATTGTCGATATGCAAGAGCTGTCCGAAGGTAAATTTGCCCTCAGCCTATTTGATCCGTCTTGGCATGAAGGTATTGTTGGTATTGTTGCGGGTAAGCTTAAAGAGGATTATCACTGTCCAGTGGCGGTATTCGCTAAATCTGGAGATTTCTTAAAAGGCTCTATTCGCTCAATCCCCGATGTACATATTAAAGATTTACTTGATTTAGTTGATCGAAAAAATCCAGGCTTAATTCTTAAATTTGGTGGTCACGCTATGGCGGCAGGGTTAAGCATAAAGCTAGAAGGATTTTCATCTTTTAAACAAGAGTTTAACAAAGCAATTAAAGCTCACCTTAACAACGAAATACCTAAAGTCGAATTATTAACAGACGGCAAACTTGAGCCGCGTGATATTTCACTAGACAATGCACAAATTTTGCAACAAGCAGGGCCTTGGGGGCAAAGCTTTGAGGAGCCTATCTTTTTTGGTGATTTTGAAATTGTTGAGCAAAGAATCGTGGGTGAAAAGCACTTAAAATGCCGATTAAAAGCTATTAATAGCAATCAAGTGTTTGATGCCATTGCATTTTTCCAAGCCCCACTGGATTCAACACAAGTGAGTGTTGCTTATAAACTCTCAATTAACATTTGGCGTGGAAGTACTTCTTTACAACTCATGGTTGAACAGATAAACCCTATTTAATTAGAGTTTAAAATTTCTCAAATTATGTGAATGGCACTTATTTTTGATTTTTTGTCATATTTTTAGCTAAAAAACCACGAATAAGCGCCTTATTTCTCCTAAAGCACCCCTATTTATATTGATTTAAGCCTTAATATTGCTATTTTTTAGCCGATTTATCATAGTTAGGTAATTTTAAATAAAAATTTGGCGAAATATTAAAATTAATTTTTTTTTAAACTGTTTTTTTGACTTATATCAATAATATACAAATACTTATATAATTTGACCATATTATTTTCAGTAGGGACTTTTAATGAATTTTAAGCATCAAGCTATCCGCACTTTTATTCAATTTTTTTTGTTATTTTTAGTTGCAAATAATGTTTATGCAGGGGCGATACCAAGCAATAGTGCCTTTACAACTGCTATAGCTAGCTGCCTAGCTGAACAGCCTGTGACTGGTGCCTGTACAACATATGGCTCTTCATCTGGATATGGCACAATGTCTAATTGGGATACGAGTCTAGTTACAGATATGTCTGCAGCTTTTTATGGTAAAGACACTTTCAACGGTGATATTAGTAATTGGGATACGAGTAAGGTCACGGATATGAATTCTATGCTCTATGGAGCCAGGGAATTCAACCAAGATATAAGTTTATGGGATACGAGTTTGGTCCAGGACATGGAGTGGATGTTTGGTGAAGCCTGGGAATTCAACCAAGCTATTAGGAGTTGGGATGTATCAGATGTATCTAATTTCTATGGCATGTTCCACAACGCAACTGCTATGATATCTAACTACAGTGCACCATATACTCCAACTAATGCATGGTTTGACTCTACCGCCCCAACAAACCAAAACACCGTTTTTGCCACAGCAGCTAGTGCGTCAGGCGGTGATACAGTAACTATTGTCTCATCAGGCGATTCAACTAACGATGTCTGGTTTGCACCAGCTGGCACAACCACATTTACTGCTGGCGCTACAATGACTAAAGCAACTAATGGTGTGGCAACCTCAATACTTGCACCAGCAACAGATGGTACTTACTACCTATACGTATTAGACTCTATAGGCAACATATCAACTGCGTCAACTGCTGCTTTAACGGTATCTTCTGCATTACCATCACCCCTTAACAAAACCGACGTCACCGACAGCATCAAAGCAATGAGTGGTATCGCTATTGACACCGTACAAATGAACTTCACTGCTGTTGATAGTAGAATCGCTTGGTTAAGCTCTAACATCAGTAGCAATAAACTCTCTCATCAAGGCGTTAGACTTAGTTTTGCCAATCCTACTATTGATAAACTAATGAACACTGCTTATGTTGAACCTGGCAAGCTTAGTCCTACCAATAAACTATTAGAGTTACTACGTAACAACCTAGCTGATGACACACCAGATACTATGGCTATGACTGAAGACACTAAAGCCCAACTTAATAGTGCTGCCTTTAATGAAGCGGCTAAGCTTAGAGAAGAGACAATTGGCAAAGTACTTAACGCCACTGGTGGCTCAGTAATGGGTGACTGGAACGTCTGGACAGAGGGACGTATTACCGTGGGTAAGACTTACTCAACTGACACCACATCAGAGCAAGACTCACAAACCCAAAACATCTCATTAGGCTTTGATAGAATCATCAAAGATGATAATCAATCTTTAGAGAGTGCTGGACATATTGTTGGTGTGGTTCTAGGTATTGGTAAGAGTGATGCTGATACCACTAATAACTCCACCGTAGATGCTGACAGTTACTCTATATCAACGTATGGCGTTATTAGACAAGATGATAAAGAACTAGTCCAAGCCCAAATAGGCTATGGTCATATTAAAGTAGACAAGACTCGTATTGATGGTTCAGACACCCTAACAGGCTCTCACAATGCCAATCAGTTCTTTACCTCGCTAATGGTTAAAAGAGAAACAATGAGTGTTGGTAGCTTCTCCCTCTCGCCTTATGGCAAGATACAAGCCTCACGCACTTGGTATGATGGCTATAGTGAATCAGGTGGTGCAACTGCACTCACCTATGGTGAGCAAACCATTGACTCAACCGTTCTCTCAGCAGGTGTTGATGTTGATTATATGATTCCAATACACAAAGGCAACATAAGACCTTTTGCTAAGTTTGAGTATGGTGCAGATGTGTCAGGCTCATCAACCGTTAATATGCATTACAACAATGAAGTCACTAACTACCAACTACAACTAGACAACAAAGCAGACAGTAATTGGAAGTTTGTTTTAGGCGCAGATATGTATACCAGGGAAGAATGGGACTCATCAATCAGCTATGAGAGAACTGAGGCAGTTAATGCTGGATATTCGGATAGCTTGGCGGTTAAGGTTGGGTTGAAGTTTTAGGTCTTACAACAACTGCCAAATAAGCGCCACATCAAGGTAAAATACAGCCTTTTATTTTTAACAAAATTAACATGCCGGTAATCACTCTACCTGATGGGTCTGAAAAATCTTTTGATCAAGCGCTAAGCGTTTTTGAAGTTGCAAAATCTATCGGTTCTGGTTTGGCCAAAGCAACCCTTGCAGGTAAAGTAAATGGTGAGATGGTTGACGCCTCTTATTTAATCGAATCTGATGCCAGTGTATCAATTATTACCGCTAAAGACGATGAAGGGCTTGAAGTAATTCGCCATTCTACTGCACATCTTTTAGCGCAAGCTACCCAAATGCTTTATCCTGAAGCTCAAGTAACCATTGGCCCGGTGATTGATAATGGCTTTTTCTACGACTTCGCTTATAAAGATGGATTTTCAGAAGGTGATTTAGCCAAGATTGAAAAAAACATGAAAAAGCTGGTCAAGCAAAGCCTTAAGATTGAGCGCTCTGAGATGAGTCGTGATGAGGCTATTGAGTTCTTTAAGGCGAAAGGCGAGCATTATAAAGCAGAGATTATTGAATCAATCCCAGCTGACCAAACATTGTCTTTGTATAAGCAGGGCGATTTTATTGATTTATGTCGTGGTCCGCACGTACCCTCTACTTCAAGACTTAAAGCTTTTAAACTGATGAAGCTTGCAGGTGCCTATTGGCGTGGTGATAGCAAAAATGAAATGCTACAGCGTGTTTATGGCACAGCTTGGGCAACTAAAGAAGATCTTGAGGCACACTTACACAGAATAGAAGAAGCTGAAAAGCGTGATCATCGTAAAATTGGAAAAACTCAAGATTTATTTCACATGCAAGAAGAAGCGCCTGGCATGGTGTTTTGGCATGAGAAAGGCTGGACTTTGTATCAAATCGTTGAGCAATACATGCGCTCAGTATTTAAAGATAATGACTATAAAGAGGTGCATACGCCACAGCTAATTGACAGAACACTTTGGGAAAAATCAGGCCATTGGGATAAGTTTGGCGATGCGATGTTTACCACGAGTAGTGAAAATCGTGATTACGCAGTAAAGCCGATGAATTGTCCGGCGCATATTCAGATTTTTAACCAAGGCCTTAAGTCTTACCGTGATTTACCATTGCGTTTGGCAGAGTTTGGCTCTTGTCATCGTAATGAGCCATCAGGTACGTTGCACGGTATTATGCGTGTGCGTAATTTTGTACAAGACGATGGGCATATTTTTTGTGCTCCTGAGCAAATTCAATCAGAAGTATCTAATTTTATTGATTTAACCTTTGATGTTTACAAGCACTTCGGCTTTGAAAATGTTGATATTAAGCTTTCAACCCGTCCTGAAAATCGTGTGGGTTCTGACGAAGTTTGGGATAAGGCCGAAGCAGCACTTGCACAGGCGCTAGATGCTAAAGGTATTAAGTGGGACTTACAAGAGGGTGAGGGTGCATTCTACGGCCCTAAGATTGAATTTGTACTTAAGGATTGTTTAGATAGAGAATGGCAGTGTGGCACATTGCAAGTAGATTTCTCCATGCCAGAGCGCTTAGATGCACACTTTATTGCTCAAGATAATTCAAAGCAAACACCGGTTATGTTGCATCGTGCTATTGTTGGATCGATCGAACGATTTGTTGGAATTTTGATCGAACATTATGAAGGTGCATTCCCTTCTTGGTTGGCACCAATTCAAGCAGTAATTATAAATATTTCTGAAAAACAGCTGGATTTTGTTAAAGAAGCTAACAAAAAGTTAAAAAAACAAGGACTTAGAGTGATTTCAGACTTGCGTAATGAGAAGATAGGCTTTAAAATACGCGAGCATTCCATGCAACGTTATCCGTATATTTTAGTAGTCGGCCAACGTGAAATGGAAAATAACGAAATTTCAGTACGTAAACGCGGTGGTGAGGACTTAGGTTCTATGTCAATTGAAGCGTTTGTAGAAATGACACAAAAAGAAGAAATAGAGGAATAATTATTAAAAAACCAAATAAGATAAAAATCCGAGTTAATGACTATATTAAAGCTTCAGAAGTTCGATTAATTGATGCAGAAGGTGGACAAGTTGGTATTGTTGATACCAGCGAAGCAAAACAAAGGGCAAAAGAAGTTAACTTAGATTTGGTAGAGGTATCTCCAAATGCCGTACCACCTGTTTGTAAGATCATGGATTTTGGTAAATATATTTATGAATTAAAGCAACAGCAGAAAGAAGCTAAAAAGAAACAAAAGAAAACCCAAGTTAAAACCATTAAATATCGTCCAGGCACAGAAGAAGGCGATTACCAAATTAAATTTAGGAATTTGGTCAAATTTTTAGACAATGGTGACAAGGTTAAAGTAAGTATTTGGTTCCGTGGTCGCGAGATGCAACACAGAGAGCTAGGCATGGAAATGCTCGACAGAATTGAGAAAGATACAGAAGAATTTGCTAATGTAGAACAAAAAGCAAAGATGGAGGGTCGTCAGCTAGGCATGATGCTGGCACCCAAATCGAAAAAGAGGTAATGAAACATTAAATTAGACTTTGTTGTTCAGTCTTGTCTAATTTACACTTCATTGCTTCTTTGAAATATAACAAACTATTCATAAGAATAGTTAAATATGTCCAAAGGACAAGGAGAAAATTATGCCGAAGTTAAAAACCAATAGAGGTGCTGCAAAGCGCTTCAAAAAAACCGCGAGTGGCGGTTATAAGTGTAAACACTCTCACTTACGTCATATCTTGACTAAAAAGAGTACTTCTAGAAAACGTAGCTTACGTTCACCGGATACTGTAGAAAAAGCAGATGTACCGATGGTTCGTAGAATGTTACCGTATAGTTAAGGGAGTATAGAAAATGGCAAGAGTATCAAGAGGTGTGCAAGCGCACGCAAGACACAAGAAAATTTTAAAGAAAGCTAAAGGCTATTACGGCGCTAGATCAAAAGTCTACCGTGTTGCTAAGCAAGCAGTTATTAAGGCTGGTCAATATGCCTACCGTGACCGTCGTCAAAAGCGTCGTCAGTTCCGTAGACTTTGGATTGTCCGTATTAACGCAGAAGCGCGTAACTGTGGTTTAAGCTACTCAAGATTGATTGATGGCTTAAATAAAGCAGAGATCGTCATTGATCGTAAAGTTTTATCAGATATTGCAATTTTTGATAAACCTGCTTTCGCCAAGATTGCAGATCAAGCAAAAGAGGCAATAGCGAAAGCGGCTAAAGCAGCCAAATAGCTAAAACTAAAGCCATGATTTATCATGGCTTTTTTCATACCAAACTACAATAAACATCTTTAAAAATTCATGATAACTTGTAAAAAGCGATTATATAAATTATCATGCATTCTTAAAGATGTCTTAAAAACTTAATGATTAAACCAATTCTTGAAAAAGCAAAATTAGCAATTGCTGATGCGCAAGACTTAAAAGCACTTGATGAGATTCGAGTTACCTTTTTGGGTAAAAAAGGCGAGTTAACTGCTTTATTGAAAAGCCTAGGAACACTCTCAAAAGAAGAGCGTCCAAAAATGGGTGAAGCAATTAATCAGGCTAAGACAAATGTCCAAACGTGGCTTACTGATAGAAAAAATCATTTAGAAACCATTGAATTAGAAAAGCGTCTATTAGAAGAGCAGGTTGATGTTTCTCTTCCAGGCCGTCATAGTGAAATGGGTGGATTACACCCGGTCACAATTACTTTAAAACGCATTCAATCATTGTTTGCAAAAAATGGATTTGAAGTGGCAACGGGCCCTGAAATTGAAGATGATTTTCATAATTTCACAGCGCTTAACATTCCAGAACATCATCCTGCTCGTGCTATGCATGATACTTTTTACTTTAATGAAAGTACCGTTCTTAGAACGCACACCTCTCCTGTGCAAATTCGTACACTTGAAAAGCAAAAACCACCTGTTCGTGTTATTGCGCCGGGTCGCGTATATCGTTGTGACTCTGATATTACACACACACCTATGTTTCATCAGGTTGAAGGCTTAATCGTTGATAAAAATGCAAATTTTGCACAGCTAAAAGGCTTATTGATTGACTTCTTGCGTGCTTACTTTGAAAAAGAAGATTTACAAGTGCGTTTTCGCCCCTCTTACTTTCCATTTACCGAGCCTTCTGCTGAAGCAGATATCGAGTGTGTGATTTGTGGTGGTGAAGGTTGTCGTGTTTGTAAAAAAACTGGCTGGCTAGAAGTTCTAGGTTGTGGCGTTGTACATCCAAACGTGCTTAATTCTGTTGATATTGATTCAGAAGAGTTTACTGGCCTAGCGTTTGGTATGGGTGTTGAGCGTTTAGCAATGTTGCGTTACGGCGTTAATGACTTAAGATTATTCTTTGAAAACGATATACGTTTTCTAAAACAATTTAAATAAACATATGAATATTTCAACATCATGGTTACGTGAATGGATCTCACCTGTTGTTACGGATGAGATATTGGCCGAACAATTAACAATGGCTGGCCTAGAAGTCGACGGTATTGAAACTGTTGCACCGGCTTTTAGTAAAGTTGTTGTTGGGCATGTTGTATCTTGTGAAAAGCATCCAGATGCAGACAAGCTAAACCTTTGCCAAGTTGATGTTGGTGAAGCTGAGACTGTTCAAATTATTTGTGGTGCTAAAAATGTACGTACAGGTCTTAAAGTCATGGCTGCTTTGGTCGGTGCTAAGCTACCAGGCGATTTTAAAATTAAAAAAGCTAAGCTTCGTGGCGTTGAATCATTTGGCATGATTTGTTCTGAATCAGAGCTGGGCATTAGTGATTCCTCTGAAGGTATTGCTGAGCTAGATTCACAAGCAATAATTGGCCAAAATGTTAGAGAATATTTAGATCTTGATGATCATATTATTGAGCTTGATATCACTCCTAATCGTGGTGATTGCTTTTCAGTATTAGGTGTGGCTCGTGAAGTGAGTGCTAATTACAATATGGCATTTGTTATGCCAGATATTGAAATAAGCGCTTTGGGCAAATCTAGTGTTGCGACCAGTGTCAGTAATACTAGCGCTTGCCCTAAATACCTTACAAGATCAATCAAAGGTATTGACAACTCTGTGCAAACACCACAATGGATGGCTGATAAACTAAAACGCTCAGGTCAGGCTACACATTCGCCAGTCGTTGACGTGACTAACTATGTTTTGATGGAGTTAGGTCAACCTATGCATGCGTTTGATTTAGACAAGATTCAGGGCGATATTCAAGTTAGAAATGCTAAGTCAGGTGAAACAGTGGACTTGTTAAATGATTCAACCGTTGAGCTAACAGACAATACATTGGTAATTACTGATGCAAAATCTATCCTTGCTATTGCAGGCGTTATGGGTGGCGAGGCTAGCTCCACTCAAACGTCAACAACAGACATCTTACTAGAAAGTGCATTTTTTGAGCCAGTCTCAATTGCCGGAAAAGCAAGAAATTATGGACTACATACAGAGTCATCGCTTCGTTTTGAGCGTGGTGTAGATTTTAATATTACTGAGCTAGCACTTGATCGTGCTGCTCAATTGGTCTTAGAAATTTGTGGCGGTGAAGCAAGTGAAATAACAAAAAGTGTTGATGAATCAACCTTGCCAAAGCTAGAGCCTATCACTATTACACAAGAAAAAATTCAGAAAATATTAGGTTTTGAATTAGACAGTAGCTGGATTGAGGAAAAATTCATCAATTTAGATTTTGAGATTAGCGACAAAACTAGTAATTCATGGACAATTATTCCACCAAGTTTTAGATTTGATATTCGTATTCCTGCTGATCTTATTGAAGAATTAGCAAGATTATATGGCTATGACAAACTCCCTGTTCAAAAATTATCATTAGATGCTAATATCAATGTGATTAAAGAAGCGCAGGTTGATAAGTATGACATTATGCAATCTTTGATTAGTCGTGGCTATCAAGAAGTTATTACTTATAGTTTTATATCTGAAAAGTATCAAGATTTAATCGATCCGCTGGCTCAAAAAATTACACTAACAAATCCAATTTCAGCAGATATGTCCACCATGCGTTCTTCGCTTTGGGCAGGCTTATTGCAAACGGTAGAGTCTAATCAAAGACGCGGTCATACAGATGCACGATTCTTTGAAATTGGCTTGTGTTTTGGCGGTGTAAAAGCTGACGAGCAATCAAACAAGTTGGCTGGTATTGTTTCGGGCAATCGATTTGATTCCCAGTGGTCAAGTGAGCTTCAGCCACTTGATTTCTTTGATGCAAAAGCTGATCTTGAATCATTGTTAAGCTTTACTTCTGCAACGTTTGATTTTGAAGCTGCAGAGCATCCTGCATTACAAAAAGGACAAAGTGCTAAAATCAGCCTAAATGGTGAGCAAGTAGGTTGGATTGGCGCATTATCTCCAGCGGTTCAAAAAGAATTATCACTGTCTAAGTGTTATTTATATGAGGTTGATTTAAACGCAATCTTAACTGGAAAAATTGCCAAATATGAGGCTTTCTCGTCTTATCAGCAAGCACAAAGAGATATTGCACTTGTGGTTGATCAAGCTACGCCAGTTGCCGCCTTAACTAAAAGTATTAATGAGTTAAAACAAGCCCATTTTGTGGGTGTTAGCTTGTTTGATGTATATGCCGGTGAGCATATTGAGACTGGAAAAAAGAGCATTGCATTAAGTTTAACTTATCAATCATTAGAAGCAACTTTGGCTGACGATGAAGTGAATGCAAAAGTAGATGAAGTATTAGTTCTAATGAAAGATAAATTTTCAGCCACACTAAGATAATGTCGCTAAGTAAAAAAAATATCGCTGATGAACTTGTACGTGAGTTGGAAATGACTCATGCACAAGCTTTGCAATTAACCAATGATTTCTTTGACCAGATTCAGGCAACTCTAGCCACGGGCGAAGAAGTTAAGCTATCTAGTTTTGGTAATTTTGTTATTAGAGAAAAAGCCGCACGCCCTGGAAGAAATCCAAAAACAGGTGAATCTGTAGAAATATCAGCTCGAAAAGTTGTTAGCTTTAAGGCCGGGCCAAAACTTAAAAAATTGACCCAAATAGGCTAGCTTTATAATTAGTTAATCGCTAATAGTATTCACACCCCACAAGGAGGTACAAGTGATAGGGTTGGATGCTAACAGGTATTGTTAAGAACAATAGGGTTGTCTTTTAGTCACTTACAGCATTCATAAAACCCTTTAATACCGGCATAACCTTGTCAACGATTTGCTGATTCTTTTCAGCATTATGAACATGGCCATCAATAATTTTATGAGTTTCCACTAACGATGTTTGATAATCATCGTCAATTTCAAAATTAATAAAGTAGAAGCCTTTAGCTTTATCTCTAACCGATCTTACTGATAAGAAGTCAGTTTCCCAAGCAAGTTCAGCGGTATAGACGGCATTAGATTCTGTTGTATCTTTTTGCAATAAGATAATAGTACTGCCAAAATGAAAAATAAAATGATTAGCGCCACAGCTTGAAGAAGGTGTGCTTTTCAGCTCACCACTCTCTAGTGCATCAGCAATCTGCTTTAATTGGGCATTGTTAAGTTGGATGTATTTAGCATCTAGATAGGCGTCAACATTCGTATCTGGATGATTGTTTTTAATATATTCAACTAATTTATTTAACATATGAATTCTTTTGTAAATTAAAAAGAGAGATTATACCTGATTACGATTTTATCGCTAGAGCGCTCTTTAGTGCTTGTCCGTCTGGACTGTAGTTTATCGCTTGTCTAGCGAGTCTGCGTATTTAATAGCATAAACATCAAAAATACTGATAGCCATAGCAGCAATAATTGGACCAATAAACAAACCTAAGACACCAAATTGAATGATGCCAGCCAATGTTGATAATACGGTAATTAAAGTATTGTCTAGCGCACTAGATTGGTGACTGGTCTTGGTAAATTTTTGGATAATTAAAGGTCTGACAAAGTTATCAATAATAATGCCAATAAAAATAGCGCCAAATAAAACAATGATGAGTGCATCACTAGTTTGACCTTGTGCATAAAGATATATACTGAGTGGTAGCCAGATAATCAAACCACCAAGCACCGGAATAAAGCTCGATAGTGCCATTGCGATACCAAAATACAAAGCAGGCAAGCCTACTATCGTTACAGCGATAGAGAATATTACCCCTTGTAAAATAGCAATACTAAATACACTTCCAACCAACGTAACAGAGAGACTTGAAAATTGATTTAGTAGGATGTCGTCTAAGCGATTTTCTAAAGGTGAAAGATCTTTAATGCGCTGAATGATGCTCTTACCATCAATATAGAAGTAGTAAAGTGCAAAAACACTAATCACCAAGAAAAATACAAAATGAGAAGATAAAGACAGAATACTACTCAAAATCACCACTGAGAAGTCTTTAACACTTAACAGTAAGCCTTCTAGATTATTGTTAATAGTGGCAATTAGTGTTGTTTTTATGGATTCAGAAAAAGGCAGGCCTAAAATGGTTTGTTCGAGAATTTGATGGCTTTTTTCAATACTAAAATCCGTATTAATAGTTTGAATAAGGGTAGATACTTCCAGACCACTTACAAGCAAAATATAGCTTAATGGTAAGATCAAAATTGTCGTCACTAATAGTGTCATCGACAGCGCTGCATAAGAAGCCGATAATCTATTTTTGAGTTTACTGTATTGATCAAAAGTTGCGATAGCGATTAACAATGCTAAAAATAAAGCGGGAATAAAGGGTGTAAATAACCAGATTAATCCAGCGATAGCGATGAGCAATAAACTCAGCATATATCCATGTTCGTACGGGGCTTTTTGGGTCATTTTAAAAAGTTCCTTTTAAATAAGCTTTTCTATCGATCTCAGGCATGCGTTCAATCGCATATCTTAAAGTAGTTCTGGGTAGTTGTACATAGTTTTCTCTTAAGAAGGCTGTGCAAATGTTTAAGTCTTTTTTATAAACTTCTCTTAACATCCAGCCAACCGCTTTATGTATTAAATCTTCTTTGTCTTTTAGTAGTATTTTGCTGATAGACAAAGTAAGTTTAAATTGATTTTGTCTAATAAAAGCAAACGTAGCGACAATAGCAATCCGTCTTTTCCATAAATCATCTGAGTTAGCCCATTTAAAAAGAAGTGCAGTTTTTGTTGAGTGATTAAGCAAGTAATCGCCAATAATAGCAGGCACAGTAGTGTCAACCAAATCCCAATTATTAACAGAGCTAATATTTTCTAAATAATAGTTAAAAACGATTTCTTGATTATTTGTTTGATACAGATTCATTAATATAATCAGTGCGCAAAAACGTACTTCATGAATAGGGTGAATGATCAATTGATCAATTTCACTAAATTCAATTCGCTTGAAATGTTGTTTTGCAATAAGGCGAATTTGCGGAACTCGAACACCTATAAATTGGTCATGCTCTGAATACTGCCCAGGACCTGTTTTAAAAAATCTTTCATTGATTTTCTTACGTTCCAGGTTCGCGAAAGATTGAAGTTGTACTATTACTTCTTTGGCACTCATCGACTATACTATCATTTTTTGAATTAATAATTTAATCATACATGCAAACAGCTTATTTTGCCGGCGGATGTTTTTGGTGTGTTGAAGCCGTCTTTCAACGAATTCAAGGTGTGTTAAGTGTTGAGTCTGGATATTGTAACGGCTTAACCCAAAACCCAACCTATGCAGATATATGTACTGGGTCATCGGGACATGCTGAAGTGGTCAAAATTAATTTTGATGAATCTCGAGTAAACTTTGAGCAATTACTTGTTGTCTTTTTTGCAACGCACAACGCGACTACACTAAATCAACAGGGTAATGACAGAGGTACGCAATATCGCTCTGGCGTTTTCTACACTAATGATGCACACAAAAATCTAGCCAATGCTTACATCCAAACCCTGGGTGATAATATTGTGACTGAAGTCAGTGCGCTGGATGTATTTTATCCAGCAGAAGCATATCATCAAAACTACTTTAATAACAACTCTAATCAGCCTTATTGCCAATTATTAATTGCACCAAAGCTTGACAAATACTTTAATCAAAATACGAAAGAAGATAATAATGAATGACCAGGAGCTGCTTAGGTATTCTCGTCAAATTATGCTGCCACAGGTTGGCATTGAAGGTCAGCAGTGTTTGTTAGATTCTACCATGTTGTTAATCGGCTTAGGTGGGTTGGGCTCGCCAAGCGCTCTTTATTTGGCAGCAGCAGGTGTGGGGCATATCATTATTGCAGATTTTGACAAGGTTGAATTGTCAAATCTTCAGCGCCAAGTTGTTCACCATACTCAAGATATCGACGAATACAAAGTAGACTCCGCACAAAATAAAATGCTGGCCATTAATCCGAATATTAAAGTAACCACACTTAAAGATCTGAGCGAAGACAACCTTAAGACTTGGGTGAGCAAAGCAGATGTCGTCTTAGATGGTACGGATAATTTCGAGACACGTTTTAAGATAAACGCAGCTTGTGTGCAAGAGAAAGTAGCCTTAGTATCTGCTGCTGTTGTTCGCTTTGAAGGTCAGTTGTCAGTATTTAAAGGCCATGAGTCAGACCAGCCGTGTTATCAGTGCTTATATCCTAAGGAGGGTGAGAATAATGAAAATTGCTCAGAAAATGGCATCCTTGCACCAGTTGCAGGTGTTATGGGGACATTGCAAGCACTACAAGCTATTAAGGTTGTTTTAAATCTAGGTGATCAGCTGATTGGAAAGCTGATGATAATGGATGCTCTAAATCTTGATTTTAGAACGGTTAAGATTAGCAAAGATACTCATTGCTCAGTTTGTAACGCTTTATAAATATTGCTAATTATTAAGATGATATTTAAATCTATTTAATAAGATAATTTTTTGATAAAAATTGAACTATTGACATCCATCACTGTATAATAATATTAGATTATAAATTTTATTGATTAAAGTATTTTTTAGCTGTAGTTTCTTACAGTGGATGCTTTAAGTTTTTTTAGGAGTAGAATATGAGCGGACAAATGCAAAGACCTGCAGTTCCTACAGGTGTAGTTGGTAAAGAAGGTTTCAGAGTTACAACAACTCAAAAAACTGTAGATGGTAAAGTACCTGCAGGTTTTCACGTTGGTTACACAACTGAATGGGATTCAGTACAAACAGAAGTGCCATACCAAACACCTAAGAAGCCATAATTTATAACTAAATTATTGGAATAAAAAAAGCCGCAAACTGAGCAATTAGTTTGCGGCTTTTTTATGTTTAGTCACTTTTGGCTTTCAATTCTTAAAATTTCCTAAATTTTTTATCAAATTGTCATTAAGTGGATATTTTTAACTATAAAACAGCGTTTAATACTTATAAATGGCAATTTATAAGTATTTTTTAGCCAAAACTAAGCTTTAAAGTTGCATATTTTGATTGATTTTCATAATTCCCTTATTTTTACAACATAGGCAATTACTTTTATCGTTATATTTATAATTATGAGTTAAAATTATTAAATTAAAAACCAAAAAAAATATTAAAAAAAGGAGAGGCCTATGTTCAATAAATCCCAAACTTTAGCCGTTGTTGATTCTGAGATTTATGATGCAGTGATTGCAGAGACAGCTCGTCAAGAAGCGCACATTGAGCTCATTGCCAGTGAAAACTACACATCACCTGCAGTGATGGAAGTACAAGGCTCGCAGTTGACCAATAAGTATGCTGAAGGTTATCCTGGAAAGCGTTACTATGGTGGTTGTGAGCATGTGGATGTGGCTGAACAATTAGCTATTGATCGTGCTAAAGCTTTATTTAATGCAGACTATGCTAACGTTCAGCCTCACTCAGGCTCGCAAGCGAATGCAGCTGTTTTCCAGGCGCTATTAGTACCGGGCGATACTATCTTAGGTATGAGCCTTGCAGATGGCGGGCACTTAACTCACGGCGCAAAACCTTCTTTTTCTGGCAAAAATTTTAATGCTATCCAATATGGCTTAGTTGACGAGACAGGCGAGATTGACTATGACCAAGTTGAAGCTTTAGCACAAGAGCATAAGCCAAAAATGGTTATCGCAGGTTTTTCTGCTTATTCACGTGTAGTTGATTGGCAGCGTTTTAGAGACATTGCTGATTCGATCGGTGCTTATTTACTAGTCGATATGGCGCATGTTGCAGGTTTGGTTGCAGCGGGTGAATATCCGTCTCCAGTAGGTATTGCAGATGTAACCACCACTACAACGCATAAAACACTTCGAGGCCCTCGTGGTGGCTTGATTCTTGCTAAGTCTAATCTTGACATTGAGAAAAAATTAAATTCAGCAATTTTTCCAGGTATTCAGGGCGGACCTTTGATGCACGTTATTGCTGCTAAAGCAGTGTGTTTTAAAGAAGCAATGAGCGATGAATATAAAATCTATCAAAAGCAAGTTAAGATTAATGCACAAGCAATGGCGAATGCATTTATTGAGCGAGGATATGATGTTGTTTCTGGCGGTACAGATGACCATTTATTTTTAGTCAGTTTTATCGATCAAGGTTTAACCGGTAAGGCAGTTGATGCAGCATTAGGCAGTGCACATATTACAGTGAATATGAATGCCGTACCAAACGACCCTCAGTCTCCATTTGTGACTAGTGGTATTCGCGTTGGTACACCGGCAGTTACTACTCGTGGATTTGGCGAGCAAGAGTGCCGTGATCTTGCAGGTTGGATATGTGATATTTGTGACGATCTTGGCAATGAATCAGTGATTGATGAAGTTAAAGTAAAGGTTGCTGAAGTTTGCGCTAAGCATCCGGTTTACTCTTTTTAGTATCCACTTGATGGGTGCAAATAACTAGCATTAAGGGGGAGAATGCGCTGTCCATTTTGTCAGTCTGACGATACCAAAGTATTAGATACACGTTTAATTGATGACGGCTCGCAAGTTCGTCGACGTCGTGAGTGCACGTCTTGTAGTGAGCGCTATTCAACCCGTGAAACGGTAGATCTTAACCTTCCAAGGTTGATTAAAAGTGACGAATCTAGAGAATCTTTTAGTGAGGGAAAGCTGCGTTCTGGCTTGTTAAAAGCGCTAGAAAAACGCCCTGTTAAAACCTCACAAATTGAAACTTCAATTCAGCGCATTGGGCACAAACTCATGACTCAAGCTGAGCGCGAAGTGCCTTCTAAAAAAATTGGTGAATGGGTTATGCAAGAGCTTAAAGAGCTTGACGAGGTGGCTTATATTCGTTTTGCTTCGGTTTATCGACAATTTCAAGATATTGAAGCTTTTAAAAATGAGATTGATAAACTCATGAATAAATAGCGATAGTATAAAAATGGCAAAAACAAAAATTGAATTCGTTTGTCGGGAATGTGGCGCTTCTCACCATCAATGGGCTGGCCAATGTCTTGATTGTAAAGCTTGGAATTCTTTAGAAGAAGTTGTTTTGTCTCAAGCGACTTCTTCGAAACCTGAAAGTTTAAAAGATCTTCCACCTTCTAAAGTTCAAAATTTATCAGCTATTAAATCTGAAAATAGGACTAGGCTCAGCTCTGGACTTAGTGAGCTTGATCGGACTTTGGGCGGTGGCTTAGTAGATGGCTCTGTGGTGTTAATCGGTGGTGATCCCGGTATTGGAAAATCCACATTAATTTTGCAAGTGATGGCGGCTATTAACAAAACTGACACCACTTTGTATGTCAGTGGTGAAGAGTCAGCTGAGCAAATTGGTGATCGAGCAATTCGCTTAAGCATTAAAGAAGATATCTTACTTTTGAGTGAAACTCATTTAGAAAAAATTATTAAGCTGGCTAAAGAGGTTCGACCTAAGGTTATTGTGATTGATTCAATCCAAACCATGGTCACTGACGGTTCATCTTCTGCACCAGGTTCAGTTACGCAAGTGCGTGATTGTGCAGCGCAACTGACCCAATATGCCAAACAAACCAACACAATATTACTAATGATTGGTCATGTAACCAAAGGCGGCGCTTTAGCGGGCCCCAGAATACTTGAACATATGGTAGATACAGTGCTTTATTTTGAGGGCGATGCAGGCGGGCGCTATCGTATTATTCGCGCGGTAAAAAATCGCTTTGGTGCTGTTAATGAAATTAGTGTTTTCGCAATGGGTGAAACAGGCTTAAAACAAGTTGAAAATCCGTCGGCTATCTTCTTGTCTAATCAGGCTAAGCCATCACCAGGGTCTATGGTAATGGTAACGCGAGAGGCAACTCGCCCGCTAATGATCGAAATACAAGCTTTAGTTGATCAAGCAAGTGGCAATCCCAAGCGTGTTTGTGTAGGATTGGAGCAAAATCGTCTAGCTTTGCAGCTTGCTGTGTTACATAAACATGGTGGCGTTGCCACTCATGATCAAGATGTATTTGTAAATGTAGTTGGCGGCATTAAAGTGAATGAAACTGCCTCTGATTTGGTAGTGATGCTGGCGATTATGTCGAGTCTTAGGGATAAGGTAATCCCTAATGATTGGATTGCTTTTGGTGAAGTAGGCTTAACAGGAGAGATTCGTCCTGTTTATAATGCGATTGAGCGTCTATCAGAGGCTCAAAAACACGGTTTCAAGGTGGCTATCATACCAAAGGGTAATTTACCTAAAAAAGCCCCTAAAGGCTTAAAAATAGTCCCCGTGGAATATTTATACCAAGCTTTGCAATACATGAGCGAGAACACCTAATTTTTAAGAGTAATTCTAAGTCAAGACTGATCATCACGTAAATTTTTTAAAGGTTTAATTCTAGATACATAGCCACCAACCAGCCAAGCCATCATCATAATTAAGATGGTAGCCAAGAGCAAAACAATTGTTAGTGCATCGAAATGAACTTCAAAAATTCGTTCAAATGTTAAGTATGAAAAGGCAAACGAAACTACAATGCTTAACATTACTCCAATAAATACCGCAATAATTGCAGGTAAAGAAAACTCAATTAGCACAAGTTTTTGTAAAGATGATGAAGACATTCCAAGAGTTTTTAGTAGCGACAACTCTGTTTTTTTCTCATAAGCACGCATAATAGAAATTGAAAAAACCACCATCATTCCAGACAGGAAGGTAATAGTTGCTAAAAATAGAATTAACTCTAAAGCTTTTGCACCAATACTTAAAGTAGAGTCAATTAATTTTTGAATGTCAATTGCTGAAATATTTGGATACATTTCTATTAATTCTTTTCTAAACTGAAACTTGTTTTCACCTTTAATATTAGGAATATTGGCAATATAGGTTTTTGGTGCCAATATCAATGCTTGAGTTTGAAATAACACAAAAAAATTAGGCTGAAAACTATTCCATTTAACGCTGCGTAAATTTTGAATGACACCTTTTAGGGAAACACCCTGAATATCAAAAACTAAACGGTCACCAATTTTTAGACCATTACGTTTAGCAAATTTTTCTTCAATTGAAACTTGAAAAGGAGCTTCAGGGGAGTATTCATCAAAGGACTCACCTGTAACAATTTTTTCAGAAGGGAGTAGCTTTTGACGGTAACTAAGATTAAACGCTCTTAGGAGTCCTTGTTTTTTTTGTTCATGGTTTACATAGCGTCGTCCAACAGGCTCATCATTAACATGAGTTAACCGACCACGAACTAATGGTGAAACATAATCTAGCTTTAATCCATATTCAATAATTAGTTTCTCCAAACCTTCAAGTTGTTCCTCTTGAATATCGATGAGAAAATAATTAGGTAATAATGCACCTTTTGGTTGCTTAATTTCATTACTGATACCCATAGAAATTTGTGGGATCATCGAAATCAGGAACACACCTAAAGCTATTGCTGTAGCAGATGAAATAGTCGCATTTCTATGTCGTGCAATTTGCCGTAATGCCATTTTATAAGTGCCTTTGTGTCTTTTGCTAAGCCACATTGAAAAATGACAAATAAGTGAAACGCAGCCAATTAAAATTAATAGAACAAAGCAAAATACCAGTATAAAAAAACTACCTTGCATCCAATTCGTTAAGTAGGTTGCCACTAACCAAAAAAAGGTTAACCCAGGCAGATAAAAAATCCACTGCTTTTTACTTTGACCAACCACTGGAACACCTTCGCTTTTGAGCAGAATAATGGGCTTAATATTCCTAACTTGTAGCCAGGTAGGTAAAGAAAATAATATGGCTGAAAAAATAGCGATTAAAAGTCCAGCTAATGCGGTTGTAAAATCGAATAAGACAAATTTAAAATCTCCAATAAAATCCGAAAAGTAAATACTAAAGATATAACTTAATAATCCACCAAAGAACACAGCCAATATCCCAGCAACCGATGCTAATAACAATAATTGTATTAGCATAATAATGTTAGATTGCTTGCTAGACAAGCCTAAGCAAGCTGCGATGGCTGAGCTTTTAAGGCGTTTTAAAGCATAATTTCTAAATAAAAAAGCCGTGCCAATGCCAGATAAAAACAAAGCAACTAAGGAAACTAAATTTAAAAAACCAGCAATATATTCTAATAATACATCTAATCGCTCACTGGCATCTTTTAAACTGCGTACGCGTAGATCGCCAGCATTTGGATAATACTGATAGATTAACGCAATGAGCTCTTGCTTTAAGTTGTCGATTGATTGAACGTTTTGCAACTTGATGTTAATACTAGAAGATGCCCGACTTCCCAGCATTAATAAACCAGTATCTTTAATATATTGGCGATGGATATATACAGTAGGAACAAAAGCACTAAAGGCGCTCCCCATTTGAGGTAAGCGACTAATTGTTTGATTAATTGTAAATGAAGTGTTTCCAATTTTGAGCTTATCACCAACTTTAACCTGTAATAATTGCATGCTCTCTTTGTCAAGCCAAACCCCTTGCTGTTTCAATAAGCTATCACTAATAGATGCACTATTAACTTCACCATTTTGAATGGCAAAATCACTATATAAGTTAAATTTTTTATCAATACCCCGAACATTAAACAAGACTGTTTGTTTAGTGCTGTTAACCATAGAGAAAAGACTAGTGGTTTGCGTTATTTCAAAATTAGAGTTATTTTTAGATAAGAGGTCTTCTACTTTTTTTAAAAGATCTTGCGGTAATGATTGGCGGCTGGAAATTTGCAAATCGCCATTAAGAATTTTTTTTAAATTATGATTAAAGTACTTATCAACACCTACACCAATATTTCCAATAAAAACAAAGCCTACTAGCCCAAGCCAAAGGTTAACGGCAAAAAAAATCGAAAAAAATCGATTATTGAATAATTCTTTAAGAGCGTAGCGACTTAAAAAAGAAAGACGGTTAAACGTCATCTAATTGACCATTTGTTAGTTTTAATTCCCTGTCGCAACGATCAGCTAATGCTAAGTCATGTGTTACAAGAAGTAAGGTTAAGTTTTTTGATTGCACTAAATCAAACAGAAGGTTTGTAATAATTTGCCCCGTTTCTACATCTAAATTACCAGTAGGTTCATCTGCAAAAATAACTTTTGGCTCGTTGATTAAAGCTCTAGCAATTGCCACTCGTTGCTTTTCTCCACCGCTCAGTTTATTGGGTAAAGCATCTTGTCGGCTAGATAAACCTACTAGTTTCAATAGCTCTTTAGCTTTATCATTGGCATCATCTTTTGCAACAATATCAAGTGGTAAGGCGACATTTTCTAATACATTTAAGTGAGGCAGCAAATAAAAACTTTGAAAAATAAATCCAAGTTTTTGAGAGCGAAATTTTGTCAACTGATTTTCACTCATGCAGGTTATTTCTTCTTTATCAATAACAATATTGCCTGAGGTAACATTATCAATCCCTGCTAATAAAGATAACAGTGTTGTTTTGCCACTTCCTGAAGTTCCTGTAATAGCTACTGATTGACCTGTTTTAATAGTGAAGTTGACGTTACGCAATACAGGTAAATCATCACCCGATGGTAATTTATAAGTTTTGAGTAACTGGTTAACTGTAATCATTTAATTTAGTAATTGTACTTTAAGAAATGGGTAGATATTTTCCGCCATAATACTATGTCCTTTTGCATTAGGATGAATTCCGTCTGCTAAGTTTAAATTGGACTTGCCCGCAATGTTTTTCAGCAAGAAGGGCAATAGAGAAACCCCTGTTAAATCTGCAACTATTTGATAGCTTTCAAAAAAGTCTTTAGAATACTGCAATCCATAATTTGGCGGAATGCGCATACCTAGCAATAGCACTTTTAAATCTTGTGATTTTGCTAAAACAATAGCCTTCTTTAGGTTTTCACGTAAAGCTTTGATAGACTGACCACGCAAGCCATCATTCGCTCCTAAGGCCAAAACCAAATGAGTGGGTTTTGTTTGTAAAAGCCATCGCAGTCTAGAAACAGCGCTGGCCGAGGTAGAGCCACTGACACCTGAATTAATGACCTTAATTGAAAAGCCATTTTCCTGTAATTTTTTTTGCAATAACTGTGGATATGACTGGCCAGGATTTATTCCAAATCCTTCAGTTAGGGAGTCTCCTAAAAACAATACTCGATTTTTTACTTCAGCACTTACATAAGTTGGCAAGTGAAATAAAAATAATAGTATGAAGAGGCGTATAAATGAAATCATAAGGGCTAATTTTATTATGTTTTAATACTTTAGATGACTTAAAGTTTGAGCGTGATTTATCTATTAAATATTACTCATAAAATGCTTGTATTGCGCTCTAATTATGTAAATGAAAACACCTAGTTTAATTGTAAGCATTTGATATTTATTACTAACTTGATCCGTAATATAATCACAAGAGTCATTTATTATTAAAGAGAGCAAGAATGGTATTGGAAATTGTATTTGCAGCAGGGTGTTTTTGGGGTGTGGAAAAAAACTTTGAAAAAATCGATGGTGTCACTCAAGTAGTTTCTGGCTATGCTGGAGGTAATTATGACAATCCGACTTATGATGAAGTATTAAAAAATAAAAATCTGAAAAGTTCAGGTTTTATAAGTTTTTTAAAAAATATTGGCATCACTGATGATGACGAGTTAGCGCCAGAGCAGGGGCTAATTAATCATACTGAAGTTGTCAAGGTTTCTTACAATTCTGATATTGTTTCTACAGAAAAATTGATTAATAATTTTTGGGAAATACATGACCCAACTCAAGTCAATGGTCAGGGTAATGATATAGGTGATAATTATCGATCAGCGCTTTACTGGACAACAAAAGATCAGGAGGCAATCGCCTTGAGCACTGGGCAAAAATTTCAAAAGCTATTAACTGCTAAAGGTTATGGCAAAATTGTGACAGAAATTAAAAAATTAGATAAATTTTGGCCTGCAGAAAATTATCATCAAGATTATCTATTAAAAAATCCAAATGGATACTGCCCTGATCATTCCACTGGTGTGAAATTTGATTCATCAGTTAAAGCACAGATCGCTCATGAAGTGATTATGCCGCTGGGTGGTATGGAGATATTAGTCATTGAAGCTGAAGAAAAAGGCTCTTGTTTGTATTGTTTGCAATTTGAGAAAGAGATTAGTTCTAAATATAAAGGTAATATACCCCTTAGGAGTTCACCTTCATCAGCCCTAAAAGGCTTTGATTTAAAAACAAAAACCTGGGCGACTCCCACCATTTTTTTTATTAAAGATGGTAAAGAGGTTTGGGCTAAACAAGGTTATATGATGCCTAGTGAATTTTATAAGGCATTGGGAGAATTTAAATTAGGCAAAGAATCTGAAGCATTTAATGTAGCTTTTAATGACGGTACAGATGGTAGATTTTGCAAGCAGTATGACATCTTTAAGGACACACCTGATGGTGTGTTTATTGATAAATTATCTGGCAGACCTTTATTTGACACCCGTGATCGATTTAATTCAAAAACTGGCTGGCTGTCTTTTACAAAGCCAGTTAATGGTGAGACATATGAAAAAGCAGATAATAGCTATGGTATGAAGCGCACAGAAATTCGTTCGAAAAGTTCAGACATTCATTTGGGACATGTATTTAATGATGGACCTAATGGAAAGCCACGCTACTGCATTAATGCGACTGTCTTGGAATTTGTAGCTAGGTGAGTCATCTATTTTAATAAAGAACATGAAAATATTACCAAGTCTCAAGGTATATTCTGAATATCAAAAATATAAACTATAAAAAATGCAAATCTCTTTTATTAAATTAATATACATTTTGTTTCTTTCTTCTTTTATTGGTTCTTGTGCCAGCGTCAAGGACTTTCAAAAGATGAATAAAGATCAACGGGCTGTTAAACTATGTAAAGGGAGTTCTGTTGTATCATCTTATAATATTAAGATTCGCAACTCAAGAGATAGGCTTAATAATATTGAATCATTACTGACCAAGGGTTATCGTATTGTCGAGAATTGTAATACTAAGGTTGTGAATACTGGCAAGAAAGACAAAAAAGGTGTCGAGATAATAAGAACATCAAAACACTGTAGTAACAACTTGATCCCTTTAACTTTTTATGCTGTAGAGTCTTTATCTGCTGAAATGCTTAACCTTAAAGCAGTTATCCCGGGTATGGTTGAGATGAGAGATAAGAAATATGACTCTTGTAAGTTAAAATATGGGCGTTTGAGCGCTGAAGAGGCATTCAGTATTTATGAAAGCCAGTAGTTAATTCTTAAAGTTGTAAAAACAAACAAATATTTAAAAAAGCTTATACTTTCTTTTCTCTTGATTGAAGTTTAAAGGTCAATGCCTTTTTGTGCCTTTATATTTTCTCTAAAAGCATGCTTAATGTCTTTTACTTCACTGACGGTGTCAGCAATTTGAATAAGATTTTCTGATGCAGCTCGTCCAGTAATGACGACATGCTGATCTTTTGGTCGGTTATTAAGTGCATTAAGAATTTCTGATTCGTCTAAGTACTTATAGCTGATCATATAAGTGAGCTCGTCTAGTACCACCAAATCAATTGATTCATCTTTTAGATATACCTGAGCTTCAGACCAAGTTTCAGCCGCCATGGCTATATCGTAGGCCTTATCTTGAGTGTCCCAAGTAAAGCCAGTTTTCATGCGAGATATTTGCACATTTGGTTGCTTAGCAAGAAAGACATCTTCCCCTGTATCTTGATCACCTTTTAAAAACTTGGCAATGCCAATCTTCATATCATAACCTAGAGCGCGACAAATCATACCTAGTGCTGAAGAGGATTTACCTTTGCCGTTACCAGTTAACAGTACGATAATACCTTTGTCGATATTGGCATCATCTATGCGGGCATCAATATATTCCTTCTTGCGCTGCATACGTTCTTTATAAGAAGCCTCTTTAGATTGATCTTCAGACATAATTTTATCTAGCTTTTCTGTGAAGAGAAATATCGAACAAATGAGTAACGATGATTAAGTGTAAACACAATAGATATCACTACCATCCAATATAAAACAGGCAGAATTTCAGCTATCGACCATTGTGCTAAGTAGGCAGGGAAGTTAGCCCAGCCAGTTTTTGCATAAGTGGCAGTAAAGAAATAATAGCTTGAAGTAGCCACTAGCCATTGAGCACTCGTTGCTGCAATAATAATCAATGCATTTTTAACTATGCTGGTATTTATATTTAAACTTTTCATGTATTTACCAACCCAGAAAATTGCATAGTAAGTAAATGGCAGTATGCTATAAGCGGGTGTAATACAATTAGCACTAATACCTTCATGAACAATTGCATAATTATCAATCGCAACAGCGCTCAAAATAATCACAAATGCAACCCAAAACTTTCTCAAGTAAACGCCAGCAATAAATAGTGCAGGGATAGTAAAGTCTGGCAAATGAACAATGCTTGACAGCCAATTAGCATGACCACGAGTAGCAATCATTAAAAGCACCATGATAAACACAGCAAACAGCGCTCTAGTTTTGTTGATTTGATCTGTCATCTTATTTCCTTTTTAATTCTTGATTAGTGTTTTTTATTATAGTCAATCTTGCTGCCAATCGGTAAAGCTCTAGTATCAAAGTGTTTTTTTAGAAGTTAAAGTCTAGTCCCAATTCAATCGACCTACCAAGTTGATTGTATTTATTTGCAACTGAATAGTTTTTGTTAGCTGCATTCTTAATTCTAAGTGCTACTTTGGTCCTGTCACTAATATCATAATTAGTTGATAAGTTCATCAATGTATAGCCATCTAATCTAATATCACCATTATCCAAGCTAGATGATTTTTTAATAACCTGAGTTTTTGAGTTAAATTTACCATACTGCTTACCAATTGTCAGATGCATAGTATTTTTTGGCCTTCTAATGCTTTGTAAAACTCTATCATTCTCTTTACTTATATTGTAGTTATGACCAAAGTCGATATCATAGCCAGCAATGTTGGTTTTTAGAGATAGCTCAATGCCTTTTGTTTTCAATTTTCCTACATTTTCATAGACCCAACCTGTTGTGCCATCACTACGAAATGCGTTATTACTTGAGTTATTGTAAATTTTAATACTAGAGAATCCCCAAATGTGCTGCTTTTCCAGACCTAACTCGATATTTTTTGATGTTTCTGGTCTAAGATTAGAATTACCAGCTAATTGGCCTAAAGTTGGAGTATTGAAGGATGTTCCATAAATACCAGTTAGTTTAAGGTTGTTTTCGAAGTGCTTAGATGTTCCTAAATTGTAAATTATTTCATTACCAGCTTTGCTATGATTAATATAGCGAACGCCTATGTTAATGTTAATATTATTAAAAGTTTGCTGCCAATTTGTATACAAATCTTTACTAGTAATCTTTGAACTAGATTTGATATTTTTATCTTCAGATTGGGATAAGCCAATATTTAATAAGGCGTTACCAATGTTAATATCACTAATAGCAGTTATAGTTGTATTTCTAAAATCGTCACCATCACCACCCCAAGCGAAAATACCATCTTTGTACGCTTTTCTCACTGTATCTATTTGCGAGAAATGCAACTTTGTTTTCCAGGTATCAGTATTCTTTTTCTGAGCGTTGATTGATATTTTGGATGAGTCTCTAGTAAGATACTGATCATTTGAGCCGCCAAATTGATCATCATATTCAATTCTAGTTCCATTCTTTGAGTAACTAATATCAAACTTTTTAGTGCCAAATTTAATTTGTGTGGAATGGTTACTACTAGCATCTTTTTCGTTAGTAGAATCATCTGAACGGGCATTAATACCATCTGTTGAATGATTATTATGAGTAAATCTAACAAAGCCATTTTTACTGCCATTACTTACTGATAGTGCATAAGTTTTAGCATTATTTGTGCCAAATTTAGTACTCACTGTTGCATGTCTTCCTTTTGCACCTTTTTTAGTAGTAATAGCAATAACACCTGATGTTGCAGAAGAGCCATATAAAACAGAGCCCGAACCTTTAACAATTTCTATTTTTTCAATATCATTCAGTATGATGTCTGTAAGTCCATACTCAATCGCACCATTTGTAGAATTTGGTGGATTCATTCTGGCGCCATCAACGATAATCAAAGTATGATTTGAAGGTCCGCCACGCATAAAAATAGTTGGGACATTTCCTGTCCACATCTCAACACTTGGAACGGTTCCTAAGAATTCTATGAATGAATTAGCGCCTGTTGCTTTAATATCATCAGCATTAAAGCTAAGTGTCGATGCAATGGATCCAATAACTGGATTTTCAGTTCGATATTCAGTATTTAGATAAATAGGGATTGGGCCTAATACCGCATTGGTTGCTGTAGTAAAAGTTAGTAACGATACGGCAACAACAGAGAGCTGTTTAAATTTCATGATAGTCATCCTTCGTGAGATTAAAAAAAGATTATGTATCGGACTGATTTCGTAAAGAAAAATACCGTTGCGAGGACAGTGTGGGATTGGCACCCACTTCCATAATCAAGTGAGCGAGATTATAGACTATTGTTAATATGATTTAAAATTAATAAAAACTAGGTGTTAGTTATGATTGATCTAGAACAGATTACTAAGGCTGGATCATTGAAAAATATAGACAATATTGACGTAAAATAAGGGCTAATTTTTTACATAATTATTTGGAAAATAATATCAATGAGTGAAATCTATAATTTTAGTGCTGGTCCTGCAGCACTTCCTAAATCAGTATTACGCCAGATTCAAGAAGAATTATTGGAGTATGGTAATGCTAAGGCCTCGGTGATGGAGATATCTCATCGCGGAGTTGATTTTATGCAAGTAGCTCAAAAAGCTGAACAAGATTTGCGCGATTTGATGAATATTCCCAATAATTACAAAGTTTTGTTTTTACAAGGTGGCGCATCAGCTCAATTTTCTATGGTGCCAATTAATTTATTGCGAGGCAAAACTAAAGCTAATTATGCTAATACTGGACATTGGTCAGTTAAGGCGATTGCGGAAGCAAAGCGCTATTGCGATGTAAATATTTGTACAGACAGTAGCGTGAATAAATTTACCGATATTGAAGACTATTCAAACTGGAATATCGACGAGTCTGCTGCATATTTACACTTCACACCGAATGAAACCATTGCTGGTTTGGAGTTTGATTTTGTTCCAGAAGTGGATATGCCAGTTGTGGCGGACATGTCATCTACGATATTATCACGTGAAATTGATGTATCAAAGTATGGTGTTATTTATGCAGGTGCACAAAAAAATATTGGCGTAGCAGGTGTAACTACTGTTATCGTGCGAGAAGACTTAATTGGCGATGTGGTGGCTAAACAGCCTATATTGTTTGACTATGCGACACAAGCTGATAACGACTCCATGTTTAACACGCCAACTACCTTTGCCTGGTATACAGCTGGTCTAGTATTTGAATGGCTAAAAGTTCAGGGAGGCGTTAAAGCCATGGCACAAATTAATAATCGTAAGGCTAGTAAGCTTTATCGAGCAATTGACAACTCTGATTTTTACTCGAATCCTGTTAATCCTAAATATCGCTCATGGATGAATGTACCATTTATATTGGCCGACGACACTCTTGATAAACTGTTCTTAGAAAAGTCTTATAATGCTAACTTATTAGCACTAAAGGGTCACAAGTCTGTGGGTGGAATGCGTGCCAGTATTTACAATGCAATGCCTGAAAGTGGGGTGGATGCACTAATTGAATTTATGACTGATTTTGAAAGGCAATATGGGTAAGAAAACATTAGCAGAGTTACGAGTTGAAATTGATGCGCTTGATCAACAATTGCAAATGCTTATCGGTGAGCGAGCTGATTTAGCGGGCGAAGTGGCGAAAGTTAAAAGAGCAGATGATATCAATAGCGTGTTCTATCGACCTGAGCGCGAAGCTCAAGTGTTACGCTCTATCATTGAGCGCAATAAAAGCCAATTAAAAGACAAAGATATGGCGCATATTTTTCGTGAAATTATGTCAGCCTGCCTTGCTCTAGAGCAACCCCTTAATATTGCTTATCTAGGTCCTGAAGGAACCTTCACTCAAGAGGCTGCTTTAAAACATTTTGGTCATGCTGTTTCTACATTGGATTGTGCCAGTATTGACGAGATTTTTCATCAAGTTGAAAAGGGCAATGCACATTATGGTGTGGTGCCGATTGAAAATTCATCAAATGGCGTTATTGGTGGAACTGTAGATATGCTTTATTCACAAGATCTTAAGATTTGTGGTGAAGTAGAAATTTCTATTCAGCATCAGCTCATGAGTGCTGATCAATCAATTGAAATCAAAACAATTTACGCACATCAACAAGCACTTGATCAATGTCAGCGATGGTTGGCGAATCATTATCCTAATGCGCAATTAAAAGCGGTCGCTTCTAATGCTTTAGCTGCTCGAATGGTTAAAGATGAAGTGGGCGCTGCTGCCATTGCTTCAGAAGCTGCTTTAAGTTTGTATGATCTAGAGCGAGTGGCTAAAAATATTGAAGACAAGGCTGGTAATACGACTCGATTCTTGATACTCAGTAAAGAATCTATAGAGCCTTCAGGTAATGATAAAACCTCTATTTTGGTTGTTACTAAACATGAATCTGGTGCGTTGTTTGATTTGCTTGAACCTTTTAAAGAACAAGGTATTAATATGATGCAGCTAGCACGCCACCCAATTCCTGGTGTGAAGTGGGAATACTTATTTCTGATCGATATTGAAGGTCATCAAGATGATGACAAGGTAAAAATCGCCTTGGCTGAAGTGGAAAAAAGAGTGCTTAAAGTGAGCATTTTAGGTTCATATCCTATTGCTGTATTATGAGTGTTTGTAAGACAGTTAAAGGCTTAAAGCCTTATCAAGGCGGCAAGCCAATTAGTGAATTACAACGCGAGTTAGGGCTTAAGCACATCGTCAAGTTAGCTAGTAACGAAAACCCGCTGGGCGTTGGTCAAAAAGCCCTCGAAGCAATGCAAAAAGCCGTGAGTGAAGTGGATCGCTATCCAGATGGAAGTGGCTTTGAGTTAAAGCGAGCAATTAGCGATCATCTTGTTGTTTCAACAGACATGGTCACATTAGGTAATGGCTCAAATGATATTCTAGAGTTAGTTGCTAAAGCTTATGTTTGCTCTTCAACTGATGAGGTTATTTTTTCAGAGTATGCTTTTGTCGTATATCCATTAGCCACCCAAGCTTTAGGTGCAACTGCTGTTGTTACAAAATCTAAAGATTTTGGCCATGATCTCGAAGCTATGCTGTTAGCAATTACTGATAAAACTAAGCTTATTTTCGTTGCTAATCCTAATAATCCAACAGGCACTTTACTTTCTGATGAAGCAGTCCATGCTTTTTTATCACGCGTTCCAAATTCTATTTCAGTTGTATTAGACCAGGCATATTTTGAATATCTTGATCATGCTGATAGGGCTATTGGTTGGCTTGCAGAATTTGAAAATTTAATTATCACCCGTACATTTTCTAAGGCTTATGGCTTGGCAGGTTTAAGAGTGGGCTATTGTGTCTCAAGTGGAAAAATTGCAGATTATCTTAATCGTATTCGCCAACCGTTTAATGTTAATCATGTTGCTCAAGTAGCAGCTATTGCAGCCTTGGGCGACCAATCTTATTTAGTACGATCAGTGATAGCTAACAATAACGGACTTAAACAATTAGAGCAAGGGTTTGATAAACTGGGACTATCCTATATTCCCTCATCAGCCAATTTTATTTCCGTTAAAGTTGACGATGCAGCTAAACTTTATCAGCAATTACTAGAACTTGGATTTATCGTCCGCCCCGTTGAAATGAAAAACTACTTGCGAGTTTCAATAGGCACTTCAAGAGAAATTTCAGATTTTCTAGATGCGTTAAAATCATTATTATGAATAAGATTTGTATTATTGGTGTCGGGCTGATTGGTGGTTCATTTGCTGCAGGCTTAAAAAAAGCTAATAAGGTTGCTAGCATTGTTGGCTTTGGTAGGAATGAGGCTAATCTGGCCAAAGCAAAAGAATTAAATATTATTGACGAGTACACACTTGATCTTGCCAAGGCACTTAAAGGTGCAGATTTGGTAATGATTGCCACTCCGGTTAATAGTTTTAAAGCAATATTAGAAATGATCAAGCCACATCTTGACGAAAAAATGATTATTACTGATGTGGGTAGCACCAAAGCAAGTGTTATTCAAATTGCTAAGCAAGTATTTGGGCATATGCCTGAAAATTTTATTCCTGCACATCCGATTGCTGGCAAAGAGCGCAGTGGTGTTAAAGCTGCTGACGCAACTTTATTTAATCATAGGCGTGTCATTATTACCCCTGGCAAAAATTCCAATACTCAATCTGTAGTTACAGTAAGTGATCTATGGGAAAGTGTGGGCGCAAAAATAGAAATTATGAATGAAATTAAACACGATGATTTATTAGCTATGACTTCACATTTACCTCATATGCTCGCTTTTTCATTGATGGATTATTTGATATCAAGTAATCCAGAAGCATGTAAATATGCAGCAGGCGGATTTAAGGACTTTTCTCGTATCGCTTCAAGTGATGCAGTTATGTGGCGAGACATTTGTATTAATAATCCAGATCAAATAGTTAAGCACATTGAGGGCTATCAAAAAAGCCTAGATAAGGTTGCTAATCTAATTAAAAACCAACAACCAGAAGAACTAGAAAAACTATTTCTTGATGCAAAATCTGCAAGAGATAGCTGGTTAAAAGACTAAATATTATGAGTAAGTTTATTGTAAAACCGGTAACAACCTTGTCGGGTGAGTTAAAAATTCCAGGAGATAAGTCTATCTCTCATCGATCAATCATGCTCGGTTCTTTAAGCGAAGGTGTGACAAAAATTTCAGGATTTTTAGAAGGTGAAGATGCACTATCGACTCTTAAGGCTTTTCAAGCTATGGGGGTTAAAATTGAGCGTGAAGATGATAATGTTACTATTCATGGTGTTGGTATTCATGGCTTAAAAAAACCGGATAAACAACTAGATTTAGGAAACTCAGGTACCTCTATGCGCTTAATGTCAGGAATTCTTGCCGCTCAAGCATTTGATTGTGAATTAATTGGTGATGAGTCGCTTTCTAAAAGACCGATGGGTAGAGTGATAAATCCGTTAAAAGATATGGGTGCAGTTATTGAAAGTAACGATGGTAAGCCGCCTCTAAAAATTACCGGCGGGCAAAAACTTAAAGGTATTCAGTATGATTTACCGGTGGCATCTGCCCAAGTAAAGTCATGTGTTTTATTAGCGGGTCTATATGCTGATGGCGATACTTGTGTGACAGAACCGGCGCCAACACGTGACCACACTGAGCGTATGCTAAAAGGCCTAGGCTATAATGTGCGCGTTAATAATAATCAGATGTGCCTTACAGGCGGTGGCAAGCTTAGTGCAACTGCAATTCAAGTGCCGAGTGATATTTCTTCTGCCGCATTTTTCATGGTGGCAGCTTGTATCTCGCCAAAAGCAGACATCATCCTAATGGGAGTTAATATCAATCCAACCCGAACAGGTGTGATTGATATTTTAAAGTTAATGGGTGCAAACCTAAAACTTTCTAATGAGCGCGAAATCGGCGGTGAATTATTAGCAGACATCCGCATTCAATCATCTGAGTTAAAAGGTATTGAAATCCCTAAAGCTTTAGTGCCATTAGCAATTGATGAATTTCCAGCAGTGTTTATTGCCGCTAGTTGTGCCCAAGGCGAAACAATCTTAACAGGTGCTAAAGAGCTCAGAGTTAAAGAATCAGACCGCATACAAGTAATGGCTGATGGTTTAGATGTTTTAGGTATTAAAAACGAAGTGCTAGACGACGGCATTAAAATTCAAGGCGGTGAATTTAAAAAGCCAACATCAATCATTGAATCTCATCATGATCATCGTATCTCCATGTCATTTGCAATAGCCTCTTTAAGATGTGCTTATCCTATTGAAATTAATGGGGTAGATAATGTTATGACTTCTTTTCCTAATTTTGTTGATTTATCTAATTCAGCAGGTATGGATATTACTGAAGTTTAAGTAAATAAATAGACCAATAAAAAAGGCGCTCAATGGGCGCCTTTTTATTAAGTTAAAAAGCTTAATGCTTAGTAACCACCTTTACGTCTAGTTTCTGGAAGACCAGCAACTTTACCAGCTTGTTTAGCAGGACCTTTAGGAAATAAGTTATACAACTCTTTAGTGCCTAATTTACCATCCCAATCATCTTTCAAACCTTTAACCATGTTGCGTTCGTTAGGCTGATTGGCGTTGTTGTTGATGTATTCATTACGCAGGAAATTAATCAATTTAAAGCTATCATCGGTTAATTCGACACCTTCTTCTGCTGCAATTTCATGAGCAATGTCTTCGTTCCAAGTGTTAAGATCAACTAAGTAACCGTGAGCGTCTCTTTCTAAATCTGATAATGCCATTGTATTTCCTCCAATGTGAAAAATTATAAAAAGAACTTATTATATAATAACCGAGTTTTGCTTTACCTTTTTTTTGTACGGATATTATTATGACACTTGAAAACGCATCACCTTTCTTTGCATGGGATGTTTCATCGTATTTAGCTTTATTTTTAATTGTAGCCTTTGTAGTGGTTAGTTTGGATAACTTATTTTTTAATAAGACTCCAAATGCAGAACTCTCAACACCTGATAAAACAGGCCTCCCAAAATTAATATATTTTGTCTTATTTTTGAGATTTAATAAAAATGAAAAATACATTAACCGCCCAAAAATTGTTCAATGGTCTGCAGAATTTTTCCCAGTATTGCTTTTAGTGTTTGTATTGCGTGGTTTTGTTGTGGAGCCTTTTAGAATTCCATCTAATTCTATGATGCCAACTTTGTTAACGGGAGATTTTATTTTGGTATCTAAGTTTGATTACGGCGTTAGCATTCCAGTAATAAATAAAAAAATAATTGAATTTAAAAAGCCTGAAAGAGGGGATGTGATTGTTTTTAGGTATCCTAATTATGAGAAAAATGATAAGTATCAAGGTGCTGATTTTATTAAAAGAATTGTTGGTATTCCTGGCGATAGCATCGTTCATTATGCAGATCGCTTGTCAATTAATGGCAAGGAGATTGCTTATGAAGATATTGAAGATTACCAGGGTGTAGAATCTGGTTCAGAGATGACAGGGTTTAAGCGTAAGCGAGAGTTGTTAGGTAATAATCTTCATGACATCTTGCTAGACCCAAATCAAAATTCTCAACGTGCTAGGGCTGTTGTTCCAGAAGGACATTATTTTGTCATGGGCGATAATCGATCTCGCAGTAGCGATTCTCGTTTTTGGGGTTTTGTGCCAGAAAAATATATCATCGGTAAAGCCTTTGGCATCTGGATGCACTATGATGATTCGCTTAAGCTAGATAGGGTTGGTGGTTTTAATTAAGATAAAACTAAGGTTTAAAGAGTTAATTGATATGTTTTAAGATATTACTAAGCTCGTCTTCTGATTTGTAATGGATGATGATTTTGCCTTTGTCACCCGTAGCTTTAATTTCAGTTTTAGAGTTTAGTGTTTTTGACAAAGCACTAACAAGTTCCGAAATATGCGGCTCAATAGTTGTGATGGATTTTGTTTTTGGATTTAAAACACGTTTAACCAGCTCTTCTGTTTGACGCACAGATAAAGATTTTGAAATGACTCGATTGGCCACCATTAGCTGATTTTCTTCAGTTAAAGGTAGTAGTGCACGAGCATGGCCCATTTCTATTTTTCCTTGACCAAGAAGTTTTTTTGATTCTTCACCAAGTTGCAATAAGCGAATCAGATTACTCACACTAGAGCGTGAGCGACCCACTACATTAGAAATCTCTTCATGCGTCATCTTAAAATCTTCAATCAGTTGCTGTAAAGCTTTTGCCTCTTCAAGCGGCGTTAGTGATTCACGCTGGATATTTTCAATCAGACCAATCGCAAGAGCTACTTGGTCGTTAATTTCACGCACAATTACAGGCACTTCTTTTAGCCCCGCAATTTGAGCAGCATGCCACCGACGCTCACCTGCGATAATTTCGTACTTATCATAAGTGATCTTTCTAACAACCAATGGCTGGATAACACCCTGAGAAGTTATTGATGCAGCTAGTTCATTGAGTGTTTCTGTATCTATATCATCTCTAGGCTGAAATTTGCCCCGCTGAAGGTTATTAACACTTAGCATTCTCATGCTATTATTCGTTTCTGAATTATCAGTGTTGGTACCAACTTGTCCTAATAAAATATCTAGTCCGCGACCTAATTTTGAGATTTTTGTCATAATAGTTAATTCATTGATGTTTTTCTTAGCACTTCACTGGCTAAAGAGATATATGAAATTGCACCTTTAGATGATCTGGCGTAGCTAATCGCATCTTGACCAAAACTAGGTGCCTCTGCTAATTTTACATTTCTAGGAACAATAGTTTTAAAAACTTTGTGTGAGAAATATTGCTGTAATTGTAAAGATACTTCATTTGACAAATTATTTCGATTGTCATACATGGTTCTCACCAATCCAGTAATTTCGAGCTCTGGATTAGTGGTAGCTTTAATCTTATCAATAGTTTGTATTAGGGCACTCAAGCCTTCTAATGCGTAATATTCGCACTGCATAGGGATGATAATCCCATCAGATGCAGTAAAGGCATTAATGGTTAGCATGTTCAAAGAGGGCGGGCAATCGATAATTACATAGTCATATTGACTAGCCACTGAATTAATAGCGTTTTTAAGCCTATATTCAGAATTCTGTCCACGTAATAGGGCTATTTCTGCCGCAATCAAATCTGTGTTTGAGCCCAATACATCAATACCTGATTCATCAACATGAACAATGGCTTTGTTAATACTGCATTCATCTAGAAGTAGCTCACAAACCGTATTTTCAAGCGTGTATTTATCCACACCACAACCCATTGTGGCATTGCCTTGTGGGTCAATATCAATTAATAAAACTCGTTTCTTAACTGCTTTTAATGCAGCACTCAAATTAACAGCTGTTGTCGTCTTACCAACGCCGCCTTTTTGATTTGCAATTGAAAGCGTTATCGCCACTAATTACTTTCCTAAAACCGTCAGCGCTTTAAGCAAATTACTAGCCTCATGCACAAAATAATCTTTCTTTAATTTTTCAATGGTTTTTTTGTCAGCAGTAGCTTGATTTTTTTCTTGCGACTTAACAATCTCAGACTCAGACATTTTGCTTGGATCTTCTTGTTCTAAGCGACCACTTAGATCGTTCTCTTTAATATCAACAATTGATTCCTCCTCTTCATTTTCTAAACTGATATTTTTTAGTTTAATATCTGGTTCAATGCCTTTAGCTTGAATTGATCGACCGTTAGGTGTGTAATATCGAGCAGTGGTTACTTTAAGGCCATACCCCTTATCTAATTCAATAATAGTCTGAACCGAGCCTTTACCAAAAGAGGTTTTACCCATAATAATAGCACGCTTATGATCTTGCAAAGCACCTGCAACGATTTCTGATGCAGAAGCCGAGCCTTCATTAATTAACACAACAATTGGAGAGCCCAGCATAATATCACCAGGCTCGGTTTTAAACTTTAAGTTTGAACTAGGAATTCTACCTTTGGTATAAACCACTAAGCCAACTTCATCAATGAACAAGTTGGAAACATCAACAGCACCATTTAAAACGCCACCTGGGTTGTTGCGTAGATCAAGAATTAACGACTTAAGATAGCCATCATTTTGATCTACCAAATCAGCAACTGTTTCTTTAAGAAGATTTGCAGTAGGTCCCTGGAAGCTAGAAACACGCACATAGCCAATATCCTTTTCAAGTAAATAACCTTTGACACTAACAATAGTAATAATTTCACGAGTTATATCAACCACGAAAGGTTTTTGATTATTACGCAAAACAGTAATTTGTATATCAGTGCCAGGCTCACCACGCATTAGCTCCACACCATCTTCTAAGCTCATGCCACGAACTAGCTTCTCACCAATTTTAATAATTATGTCACCAGCCTGAATGCCAGCTTTATAAGCGGGAGTATCGTCAATAGGAGAGATAACTTGAATGCCATCATCTTTTTTACTAATCACGATGCCTAGACCACCAAATTTTCCCGAAGAGCTTTCCATTAAACTTTTTTGCTCTTTAGGCTCTAGATAAACAGAATGAGGATCAAGACCGCTAACCATTCCTTTAATAGCATTATCAAACAACTCTTTGTTCTCGACATCATCAACATACAATTGTTTGATATCACTAAAAACCACAGTAAAGGCTTCAAGATCTGAGAAAAAAGCCTCAACTCTTTGCTCTTCTTCAGTAGTTTTAGCGCTTAAAACAGGCGCAAAAAATAGCGCAGTAAGTAGTGAAAAAAGTAAGGAAAACCTAGAAAAATTAAATAAAGTCATAATATAGTTATTTACTTATGCGAAGATTAAATATAATACTGTGAAAACGAGATACATTTTTTTAATTTTTTGCTTGTTTTTGCCAAATGGAGAAAAAATGAGTAAATTGAATGTCATATTATTAACATTATTATTATCTTTATCCACGTTTAGCTTTGCACAAGAAGCTTTGGAAAACATTCAAAATCCAGTAGATACTCAAAATGAAGCTCCTGCTGAAGGATCCGTTTCAGAATCTCAAAAATCCGCTGGCCCTGTTAAAACAATCCAAACTGCCATTGTTAAATTGAACCAATTAACAACAGTTGTAAATTATTCTCCGCAGCTTGCAAGCACTTTAATTCAAACTCAAATAGCGCCATTATTTGATTTTGATCATATTGCTAGTGAGATCTTACTAGTAACTAATTTAAATTTAGGCGCTGATGAGCAGTTATATTTTTCCAATAAAATTAAGAAAAACATTATTACTTCATTATTATCAAGATTGACCCAAACTCGATCTACATCTTTCCAATTTATTTCAGCACGACCAGTTATTGGTGGTTCAATTGCTGTTAAACTTAAAGTTAATGGCTATTATTCATATGGTATGTTTCTAGATATAATCTTCCATCAAACAGCTGATCAAGCTTGGAAAATCTCAGATATCGTATTAAACAATGATAGTTTAGTGAATTATTATCAAAAAATGGTCTTAATTAAATTAAGAAGATACGGTATGTACGGTATGCTGGGTCGACTTTAAATTTACCATTCAAATAACCCCGAGAAGACAATATGAGTGATATGACATTATTAGAAAAAGATGAAGATATTGAAAAGGCAACTAAAGCTTTAAAAGCGATGGCTCACCCATTGCGACTAAAGATTTTATGTGCCCTTAAAAATGACGAGCTACCGGTATTAGAAATTGTTCAGCAGGTAGGATCTTCACAATCAAATATCTCACAACATATTGATATCCTAAGAACTAAAGGTATTGTTGAGTCAAGGCGCGATGGTAATAAGATTTTATGTAAAGTAAAAGATGCAAAAATTCTTAAATTAGTGGCTAATATGCAAGCAGTATTTTGTTCATCTGAAGATAATTAATTTAATTTTTAGTTTATATATGTTTAAAAAAAAACCACCGTAAGGTGGTTTTTTTTAAACTTCTATTTCAAGGCAAATAAATAATTACACTTTAAGGCAACAATCTAGCCTGTGAAATTTTTATAACCCTAAACTATTTGCTATTTTTTTACTTCTTGAACGGTAATTATTACAGCTATGATAGTAAGTGTAAAGCAAAATAAACCAAAGAAAAATACTACTGAATCTGTACCATTCATAGTTAGCCTCTCCTGGTTATTATTTTAAAATAAATAGCAAAAGTTAAAATTGAAGGAATCCAAGTTGCAGTAAACAAGGCTTCTTGTTTTGTATCAGCACCTTGGAACCAAAGAAAAGCGGTTGTCATAAAAGCAACAGCTACAGCTATCAAGATAAGTACATCTGAGGTTTTAATCATAATTACACTCCTTATAGCTATTTTTTCTCTTCTGTCTCGATTTTTTTAAACTCTTGAGCAGTCAAAACAGCAGCAACTATTGTCAGTGAAAAGCAAAAGAAGCCAGCATAAAATATCATTGAGTTATCCATAATTAATCCTTCCTTGCTATTATTTTAAAATAAATAGCAAAAGTTAAAATTGATGGAATCCAAGTTGCAGTAAACAAAGCTTCTTGCTTTGTATCAGCACCTTGGAACCAAAGAAAAGCGGTTGTCATAAAAGCAACTGCTACGGCTATTAAAATAAGTACATCTGACGTTTTAATCATAATTACATCCTTTTTAAAAGTTATTCTTCATTCCAAAAAGCCCAAGAACCTATTAGTAAGAAAATTACCGCTACTGAAGCATGCGCTCTTACACTTGATTCATTAGGCAACTCTATTAAAAGCGGGAGAACATTAGCCATTCCTAGCAAAAGCCAAATTACTGATAATAATGCTAATAATAGTGCAGCTTTCCCGATTTTTTTTTTCATTCGACTTTTCTTCATACTTAAATATTTAATTATTCAACAAACAATAAAAAATTAATAATTAAATTTCTATTTTTGAATATACCTGTTTTTTTAATCCTTGTTATACAATTTATTTATTTTTGTACAATTTTATTTTAAAAGCAGTTTTAAACAATTAAAGTAACTGCTTAGTCATTACTAATAATATAAGGCCTGTCGAATGTATACTGTCAATAAAAGTGATTGTGAAAATATGTCTAAAGTCAGGCGCTTTAAAATAATTTTAGTTGATGCGGGGTAAGGCTAGTTATGATGATTAATAATTTTACAATGAGCTTAACAGTGGCGAGTCTTTTCATCTCAACCTCTGTGCTTTCTAATAGCTGGGTGCTTGATAAGAGTAATTTTGAATATACTCAACCCACTTTGAATAAATGCATTGAGATCATGAAACAAGGTGTTTTAGTGGATTCCGAACCAATTAATAGGAATCAGCCGCTAGTTACCTACATTTATGACAACAACATGTACAGTGTTCGTTGGAATAAAATTGATGAAATGCTGGTATGTTATTTCAATGGAAAACTGGTTAACTCTAAAAGTAATGAAGCCCAGAATAGAGATCAAATACTCCCAAGGTAGTTGAATATTGAATACACCTTTTATAGAGATTTTTTAGTACATATTTCGTGCATTAATAGCTATTTTGTGCATATAATTGTAGAGTAGTAATAACTCAAAACGAATTAATGAAAGCTTTAGAATGCCTTGATACAAAAGACTTTTCCAAGGCGAACCCCTTATTGTGCTCGTAGCTCAGCTGGATAGAGTGTTGGCCTCCGAAGCCAAATGTCGGGTGTTCGAATCACCTCGAGCACACCATTTTAATAACCTATGACTTACCCCAGTATTAATCCCGTTGCACTAGACTTAGGTTTTGCTCAAATCTATTGGTATGGATTGATGTATCTCGGCGCTTTTTTAGCGGCTTATTTTTTAGCTAATTATCGTGCCAAACAGGATGAAAATTGGAGCGCCCAACAAATTGAAGATCTAATTTTTTATGGCGCCATTGGTGTCATTGTTGGTGGACGCTTGGGCTATATGTTGTTTTACAACTTACCTAATTTCTTATCTGATCCACTCTCAATCTTTTCCATTCAAGGTGGCGGTATGTCTTTTCATGGTGGATTTTTAGGTGTTTTATTGGCCATGGTTATATTCAACCGAAAATACAACAAAAGCTTTTTCTCCACCATGGATTTTGTTGCACCTCTAGTGCCACTCGGGCTGGGTTTTGGACGAATAGGTAATTTTATTAATGGTGAGCTTTGGGGAAAGGTTACCACCAGTCCATTAGGAATGTACATTCAAGAGCAGGGCATTAGCCGCTATCCATCACAACTATACGAGGCTTTTTTAGAAGGTTTGGTGCTGTTTATTATTCTTTGGCTTTATAGTAATAAACCTCGCCCTTTAATGTCGGTTTCAGCATTATTCTTAATTTTCTATGGACTCTTTAGATTTATAATTGAGTTTGTTAGAGTGCCAGATGCGCAATTAGGTTACTTAGCATTTGAGTGGCTAACCATGGGACAATTGTTAAGCCTTCCAATGATAATATTAGGTTTTTACCTACTTTACAAACCAAACAAGCGACAAGCATGAAAGCATACATAGATATTGGAAAACGAATTTTAGACGAGGGTGTGTGGCTGGAAAATGCACGTACTGGTCAAAAAACATTAGCCATTGTTGGCGCCACTTTTGAACACGATCTTAGCAATGGTACAGTGCCAGTTGTTACCACCAAAAAACTCTTTTGGAAATCAGCCATTGCTGAGATGTTGGGCTATATCCGTGGTTACAGCTCTGCAGCTCAATTTAGAGCAATAGGATGTAATACTTGGAATGCTAATGCTAATGATAATCAGGCTTGGTTAGATAATCCACATCGAAAAGGTGAGGACGATATGGGTATGTGCTACGGCGTAATTGGGCGAGCATTCCCAGGTATCGAAGATGATGAGCCACTAGATCAATATCAAAAAATCGTTACAGATTTATCTCAAGGTATAGATGATAGGCGTGAAATCATGACTTTTAATCACCCAAATCTCATTCATAGGGCCTGTTTGCCAGCCTGTATGCACACCCATCATTTTAATTTACTCGGGGATGATTTGTATTTAGAAAGCTATCAGCGTAGCAGCGACTATGCCCTAGGTCAGCCATTTAATCATTTTCAAGTGGCATTTTTATTATTAATTACCGCACAAATTACTGGCAAAAAAGCCAAGAAAATGCGCCATCATTTATCCAATGTCCACTTGTATGAAAATCAAGTAGAGATTTTTAAAAACGAGCAAGTAGATCGTGAGCCATTAGCCTTACCAAGCCTGAAGATCAATCCTGAAATTAAAACCCTGGAAGATTTAGAAACTTGGGTGACCATGGATGATTTTGAATTGGTTGATTATAATCATCATGATCCAGTTAAATACCCATTTACGGTATAACCCATGAGCTTGCCCAACTGTCCAAAATGTAATTCTGAATATGCTTATGAAGATGGCAATCTATTAGTTTGTCCTGAATGTGCTTATGAATTTTCAGTAGATGATTTGATTGAGCAAGAAGAGGTGGTTAAAGATTCAAACAATAATATTTTGAATGATGGTGATACAGTGACTGTCATTAAAGATCTTAAGATTAAAGGCACCTCAAACTCGGTTAAAGTCGGCACCAAGGTTAAGAGTATACGTTTGTGTGATGGTGATCATAATATTGACTGCAAAGTTCCTGGACACGGCGCTATGAAACTTAAGTCTGAGTTTGTAAAGAAAGTCTAATCACTCTAAAAATTTACTAAATTTCACAAATCGACCTTAAAGGCCGGATTAGCTTAAAACTTTATCCTACTTCCAAATATCAACTGTAATACCTTGCGCTCTTAACAAGTCCGACTTATGCTCAAGATAACGTTGGAAATTTGGCTGAGTTTTGTATTCACCTGAGAGTACATAAGTCATAATTCCGTGGGTGTGATAAGACTTGAAAAAAGCATCTCTGCGGATAATCTCTTCGCCTGTTTTATCAAAAAATACGATGGCTGGTTTGTAAGTAAGATTCAGCTCATTGTACCAATCTTTAGCGGTGGTGCGCTTACCAGCAGGGGTGATAAGTTTTTCATCAGAGAGTGCATTAAAGCGCACAACTTGCATTTGTTTTAGATGTTTTTGAGTTTCTTCGAGTGGCATAAGTTGCTGATGAAAATCATTACATTCTAGACAATTTGGTTCTTCAAAAAATACTGCCAAGTATTTTTGTGCAGGCAAGGTTTTGTTTCGAGTCAACATATGTGGACCTTGCTCGAAAATGGCATGGGCATTCAGTGTGCCCGAGGTGTCCTTTTTAAGACTGTTAAGGTAGCTTGCATATGATTGATTTAAATAGGCTTTATTAGAAACATAATCAAGCGTGGCATGCATTTTATCAACTGATTGATAGCCATTTAGTCTAAGAACATTTTCACCTTTTGCGTTTAAAAAGACAAGGGTGGGGGTGAATTGAATTTTCATTTTGGCTGAAAATTCTTTTTCTATGTAGTCATTACCTTGCCAATCGGTAAGCTCTCTATCGCCCCACATATTGGTTTCAATCGTATCGAAATTTTTTTGTAATTTAGCAACTAGAGCGTTATCATGAAAATTGTCCTGAACCAGTTTGGCACAATAAGGGCAACCATCTTGATGAAAATAAATCATCACATGCTTACCTTGGTCATCAGCCTCTTCTAGGTCTTCGGAAAAATCCATAAAACTTACTTTAAACCAATTTGGCAAATCATCAACGACTTGACTGCCTAAAAATTCAGCCTCTTTTACCGGCTCAACAGCCAGAGTTGGTTGAAATATAAGTAGTGAAAATAATAGAACTAAAGCGCGCATAATCTCTCTCCAGAGTTGATGACAGTTACTAAGAATTGTAGACCCAAAACGACGCCAATGCAAATGCTTAGCTTTCTATGGTTTCAATACCTTTTTGCGCAATGAATAATCCACAGCCTAGTAGGCGATGATCGCCCAATCCTTTTTCTTGTAATAATACAGACTCATCTTTTTTAAGATCAGCCAGCATTAAAGAGCGAGTGTGAATAGTACCATCATTAGTTTGAATAGTGCGTTCGAGACCGGCCATCATTTTTTTGACTTTAATACCTAAATCAGATAACTCCTCAAAGCACTGTTGCAAAAAAGCCTCTTCGCTAATACTTTGATCACAAACTACTTGCTTAGCAAATAAAACCGGCATCTCACTTAATAATTTATTGTTAATAAATTTAACAACCTTGATTTTGTATTCACCAAGATTTAGGGTTTGACCAACAATTGTCTTTGCACTATCTAGATATTTATGTTGAATACGAATCGTAAGCTTAGAGCGTTTAGATGGATAGTAAAAGCCACCTTCTTTACTTTGCTCCCATCCATTTCCATCTGCTATACCAATAGTGTGAATGCCAGCGTTAGAATCGCTTAACCAGGGTAAATGCTCGAGCATTGCTTGCGCGAGTAAAAAACCATGATCCATTGGTAATATTTTCGATTGGATTTTAAAGCTAACCTCTTGAATACTCTCAGGAAGCGTAAAATGTTCTACATTGGTGTCTTCTTGCCAAAACATACAAAATAATTGTTAAATGAATATTGCGTAATTATAGATGGAAAAATTACAACAAAAACTGAACTATCAATTTAAAGACTTGTCTTTGCTCGAGCTTGCGTTAACGCACCGAAGTATGGGCAAAAAGAATAACGAGCGTCTAGAGTTCTTGGGTGATAGTATTTTAGGCTTAGTGATTTCAAGGGAGCTTTATAAGCGTTTTACGCAGATTGAAGAGGGTAAGTTGTCTCGATTAAGGTCGCACTTGGTAAGAGGTCAAACACTGGCTAAATTTGGCCTTTCTTTGGAGTTGGCTGATGTGCTAATTTTAGGTTCTGGTGAGTTAAAAAGTGGTGGCTATCGTCGTGAATCTATTCAGGCAGATGCGGTTGAAGCAATTTTTGGTGCAATTTTGCTTGATTCTGATTTAGAAACGATTAACACTGTTATTTTGGATTTATATCAAGAGCGTTTAAATGCAATTGACCCAAATGATTCCCTTAAAGATCCTAAAACTCAGCTTCAAGAATATTTGCAAAAGCGTAATAATGCACTGCCAAAGTATGAGCTAACCAAAACAGTGGGCAAAGACCATAATGCTGTTTTTACAGTGAACTGTTTTTTGCAAGATCAGAATATTCAAACCAGTCAAAATGCTAAAAGTCTCAAGCGCGCCGAGCAGTCTTGTGCCCAAGTGCTATTAGCAAAATTAAAGGAGAGTAAGTAATGGGATTTCAAGCAGGATTTATCGCCGTGGTTGGTCGACCTAATGTTGGCAAATCCACATTAGTTAATGAGCTGATTGGGCAAAAGCTTTCTATTACTTCTCATCGTCCTCAAACAACTCGCCATCGTATTCATGCGATTGAAACGACTGATGATTATCAAATGGTATTTGTGGATACGCCAGGTGTACATATTGGTAATAAAAAAGCCATTAATGCTTACATGAATCGTGCTGCGAGTTCGAGCATTAAGGACGTAGACATGATTTTGTGGCTAGTGGAAGTGGGTAAGTGGACAAAAGAGGATGCTCGTGTTTTGGAGCATGTGTCCCAAGTTGATGTACCTGTGATTATGTGTATTAATAAGATCGATAAATTGCCATCGCCTCAAGCTGCATTGCCTTTCTTAGAGAAAATTGGCCAAATATACCAGCCTACCGACATGTTTCCTTTGTCTGCTTTTCAGAAAAAAGACACTAAAGCATTAAGAGAACTTGTTTTAAAGCATCTGCCCGAGCAAGACATGATTTTTGATGCAGACTTTATAACTGACAGATCAGAAAAATTTGTCGTTGCAGAGTTTATTCGTGAGAAGTTAATGCGCCATTTAGAAGAAGAGCTACCCTATGAGCTCACCGTAGAAATTGAGCAATACGAGCTTGACGGCAACATGCAGCGCATTGCTGCACGTATTTTTGTTGAAAAAGAATCTCAAAAAAATATCGTGATTGGTAGTAAAGGTGAAATGCTAAAAATCATCGGTACTGAAGCACGTCAAAGTATTGAAGGATTTTTAGATCGCAAAGTGTTTTTAAAGCTTTGGGTTAAAGTATCAACGGGTTGGTCTGATTCTAAACGTTCACTTGCATCATTAGGTTACGACTAGTCATTATTAATGGATTCAATTACTCAATTTAGTCTGGGTGCTGTTATTGGAATAGCCGTTTCGCCAAAGAAAACCCCAAAAGTCGCGCTGATTTCAGGACTTGTGGCAACCATACCAGATCTAGATGTTTTATTTAGTTATCCAGATGCTTTGACAAGTACCATTGAGCATAGAGGCTTCTCACATTCCTTGTTTTATCTCACTCTAATTTCGCCATTAATAGCGGCTTTACTGTACAAACTTTTTGATCTACTTAGCTATTTTCGTTGGCTAATTTTGGTCTTTTTGGTTTTAACAACTCACCCAATTCTAGATAGTTTTACAAGCTATGGCACTTCTTTGCTATTGCCTTTTAGTGATTTTAAAATTATGATTGGATCGATTTTTATCATCGATCCGATTTATACAATACCACTAAGTGTTAGCATTGGTTATATTTTCATCAAGAAGAAAGTGCTGATGATTAATAATTTTTCGTTTAATACAATTGCACTTATATTTTCACAACTTTATTTGTTGTCTACATTTGTCATCCAACAATCAATACTACCAAGCGGAAAGGCTTATGCCACACCAACGCCATTTAACAGTATATTGTGGCGAGTTGTTGTTGTTGAGGATGATTTTATTAAGCAATATTTTGTTGATGTTTTTGGCAGCAAGGGTATAGAAATTAAAGTTGAAAATCGACACTATTTAAAAAATATTAACCAACAAGTTGTTGATAAATATGCCAATTTCTCAAGTGGTTTTTACAACTTAGAAGTTACTGATAACAAGCTAATATTGAAAGATTTTAGAATGGGTAGTATTACAAATCCAGTTTTTAGTTTTATCATTGCTGAACTTATAAATGATCAGTGGATAGCAGTATTGCCCTCCAGAATTTCTACGAAGTTTAATGCAGATAATATGTATGGGAATGAATAGTTATGGCAAAAGTGGATTTAACCCCAGCTTTTTTGATACATCGAAGAACCTTTAAAGACACCTCTTTATTGCTAGATTTTCTTACCCTCGAACACGGCAGAATTAGATTGGTAGGTAGAGGTTTGCGCAACTCAAAAACCCAAATTCAAGTGTTTCAACACCTCAAAATTTCTTATAGTGGTAAGGGAGATTTAAAGAGCTTAAGTAACTGGGAGGCAGATGATATCCCTAGACAGCTTAAGGGTGATAGTCTTATTCTTGGTATGTATGTCAATGAGCTTATTTCAAGACTATTGCATGAGCAAGATCCTCATTTTGAACTGTTTGAGATTTACAAAAGCTTTGTTCAAAATTTAGCAACAATTAATCCGTTATCTAGCCATTGGTTGCTTCGTTTATTTGAACACAACTTATTACAAGAGCTGGGCTATGGTGTAGATTTTTCACAAGATATAATAGGTGAACCCATTGATTTAAATGCTCATTATGAATATCAACATCAAGGTGGATTTGTGAGAAGTGTTGCAGGTAAAATAATAGGAAAATCTATTAATCAATTATTGATTGATGATATTAACAACATGCCAGATCCACAGCAATTAAAGGCATGTAGAGATTTAAATCGCATGCGATTAAAACCTTTGCTGGGTGATAAGCCCTTACAAAGTCGATCATTATTTTTTAGCAAATAGCACATTATGAGTATTTATTTAGGCGTTAACATTGATCACATTGCCACTCTTAGGCAAGCGCGTGGTACCAACTATCCGTGTCCAATTGAAGGAGCCTTGTTGTGTGAACAATCTGGTGCTGATAGTATTACTCTGCATTTGCGTGAGGATAGGCGTCATATTCAAGATTCTGATGTAGAAATTTTACGAAATAAGCTCACGACTAAGATGAATTTAGAAATGGCAACGACAGATGAGATGATCGCCATTGCCACTAAAATTAAACCTGAAGACTGTTGTTTGGTACCTGAAAAGCGCGAAGAACTAACAACAGAGGGTGGGCTTGAAGTTGCTAGCCAAATTCCAAGAATGACACAAGTTTGCGCTCAATTAGCTGAAGCTAGTATTATTGTTTCACTATTTATTGATGCCCAAAAAGATCAGATTGATGCGGCAAAAGAATGCGGCGCGCCAGTTATTGAGCTTCATACAGGCCATTATGCTAATGCAACGGGCGATGAGCAAAAACAAGAGTTTGAGCATATAAAAGCAATGGCGGCATACGCACATTCTATTGGCCTACAGGTTAATGCCGGACACGGGCTTACTTTAGAAAATACTTCGGCAATTGCTGAATTGCCTGAAATTGTAGAGCTAAATATTGGTCATTCGATTATTGCAAGGGCTATATTTGTCGGTCTTGAGCAAGCTACTCGTGAAATGAAAGCGTTAATGCTTAAAGTTAGAGCATGATTTATGGCGTAGGCACGGATATCATCAATATTGAGCGTGTTGAACATATCTTAAGTAAAAATAAAGATGGTTTTGTTAGGCGAGTATTGTCGGATCATGAGCAATCATTATTTGCCAATAAAGGTGATAGCGCCTCTTATTGTGCTAAACGATTTGCTGCTAAAGAGGCTTTTGCTAAAGCATTGGGTACAGGAATTGGTAAGATTGTAAGCTTTCAAGATTTAACCATTCGTAATAACGATAATGGCAAACCTTATTTCATTCCAAGTGAAAAATTACGCCTATATTTAGTCGGTAAAAATATTAAACAGGCGCATTTAAGCTTGTCGGATGAAAAATTTAATGCGGTGGCGTTTGTCGTGTTGGAGTTGGGTGAAGAAAAAGCGGAACAATCGAAGGATTACGGCACAACTTTTTAATTAATATATTCGCCATATCCTGCTTTTTGGGCTTCATTTTTAGTTCCAATGCAACCAAATTTTTGAGCAGTTTGATATCCAGAAACAGCCATCGAATTTCTCTCTAAAATTCTAATTGGTGTTTTATCCATGTCAAAATACTTTAGAGATTTATTCATCTTTTTCATACCTTGAAGGGTTAGTCCGCCACAATTTTCATTGTAGTATTTAACCGCACCAATCACTATAAACATTTCATTAGGCGTTATAGCGTGTGAATTAATGTTTAGAGTTAATAAAATTAAGGTGATTATCTTCTTCATAAATCGCAATAAATTTTAGGACGTGATGACCTAAAGTTTACTACTTTTCTTTAAGAAAATTAAAGATTTATTGGATTATTTTGAATAATGACATAGGTAATTAACACTGACGTCATGCCCTAACTTGTAGGTTTTCTTAAATGGATTATAAGTCATGCCAATCATGCCTTTTAACGACATATCAGCTTGTCTTGACCATTCATCCATTTCACTTGGTTTAATGAAATTGTCCCAATCATGCGTGCCCTGAGGTAGAAGTTTTAAGACATACTCAGCACCAATGATCGCAAACAAGTATGACTTGGCATTACGATTAAGGGTTGATAAAAACACTTGACCACCTGGCTTGACCAAAGTAGCACAAGCTTTAATAACAGAACTTGGATCAGGAACGTGTTCAAGCATTTCTAGACAAGTTACTACGTCAAATTGTCCAGCGTGAGTTTTGGCTAATTCTTCTACTGGAATCTTTTGATAATCAACTTCTAATCCGGATTCCAATAAGTGCAGCTTGGCTACTTCGAGTCCAGCTTCTGCCATATCAATGCCAGTTACTTTTGCACCTTGCTCGCACATAGCTTCAGTAAGAATGCCACCGCCACAACCTACATCTAGAATATTTAAGTTCTCTAGAGAGTTGTTGCAACGCTCTTTAATATAATCAAGGCGCAAAGGGTTAATGTCATGAAGTGGTTTAAATTCCGAATTTTTGTCCCACCAGCGAGAGGCTAGCGCGGCAAACTTATCAACTTCATTAAAATCTACATTACTCATAGTGATTGAACCTCTGCTAATACTGCTTCGACATGACCGCCTACTGCAACCTTATCCCAAGATTTTAAGATGTCACCATTTGCATTAATGATAAAAGTTGAGCGCACAATACCTATTTTTTGTTCGCCATTTCCAGGTTTTAATTGCCATATACCGAATGCCTCACATAGTGTGCCGTCTTCATCAGCAATTAGTTCAAATGGAAATGATTGATCTTTTTTGAATTGTTCATGGCTAGCCATGCTATCTTTTGACACGCCATAGATCACGCAATTTGCATCGACAAAAGCTTGATGGTTATCCCTAAAATCTTGACCTTCAAGCGTGCAGCCTGAAGTAGCATCTTTAGGATAGAAATACAACACAATGTTGCGTCTTTTTGCATCAGGAATACTAATATCTAAATTGCTGGTTGCTTTGCAGTTGATTGATTTAACTTTGTTCATAATGGTTAATACTTAAATTGATAAAAGCTTATTTTATCATAGAGATTCAAGCGCATCCAAGACCTCATTAACATGACCTTTAACTCTAGCCTTATCCCAAGATTTAAGGATATCACCTTCAGGGCTAATGATAAAAGTGGAGCGCACGATTCCCATATACTCTTTGCCCATGAATTTTTTTAACTGCCATACTTTGAAGGCTTCGCATAACTCACCTTCTTCATCAGAGATTAGCTCAAATGGAAATACTTGTTTGGCTTTAAATTTCTCATGTTTCGCCAAAGTGTCTTTTGATACACCATAAATGACGGCATTCGCATCGACAAAGGCTTGATGGTTATCCCTAAAATCTTGACCTTCAGTGGTACAGCCTGGGGTAGCATCTTTGGGGTAGAAGTACAAAATAATATTGCGCCCTTGTGGGTCAGGAATGTTAACGTCTAAATTACTAGTTGCAGAGCAGGTAATGGATTGAACTTTATTCATTGCTTGTATAATGAGATGTTTAAAACCTTGATTTTATCACTCTCATGAAGAACATCCGTAATTTTTCAATTATTGCCCATATTGATCATGGTAAATCTACTATTGCTGATCGGTTTATCCAGTTTTGTGGCGGCCTGAGTGATCGCGAAATGTCCGCGCAAGTGCTTGATTCAATGGATATTGAGAAAGAGCGCGGTATCACAATCAAATCTCAAAGTGTGACGCTAGACTACAAGGCAAATAATGGTGAAATTTACCAGCTAAACTTTATTGATACGCCGGGCCATGTTGATTTCTCTTATGAAGTTTCTCGTTCTTTATCTGCTTGTGAAGGTGCGTTATTAATTGTTGATGCTTCACAAGGAGTCGAAGCTCAAACAGTGGCTAATTGTTATACCGCTCTTGAGCAAGGTCTGGAAGTGGTTGCAGTTTTGAATAAGATTGATCTTCCTGCTGCAGAGCCAGAACGTGTTATTGAAGAAATTGAAGATGTTATTGGCATCGAAGCAACTGATGCGGTACATGCTAGTGCGAAATCCGGTATTGGAATACAAGATATTTTAGAACAAATTGTTGAAAAAATACCTGCGCCTGAAGGTGAAATCGATGCCCCTATTAAGGCACTTATTATCGACTCTTGGTTTGATAATTACTTAGGCGTTGTATCGTTAATTCGTGTGATTGATGGTGAAATTAAAGCTAAAACGAAGATCAAAATTTTCTCTAATGGTGACGAACATTCAGTTGATGAAGTTGGTGTATTTACACCTAAACGCGTAAAGACTGATAGCTTGAAAGCTGGTGAAGTTGGATTTTTAATTGCCAACATTAAAAATATTGATGGTGCGCCAGTGGGTGATACCATTACCAGTGCTAAAAATTCGGTAGTTGAAGCGTTAGAAGGTTTTAAACCAGTGCAACCTAGAGTATTCGCAGGAATATTTCCTATCTCTGGCGAAGACTATGAAAAATTCCGTGATGCATTAGCAAAACTTCGACTTAACGATGCAGCTTTACAATACGAGCCTGAAAGTTCTGATGCATTAGGATTCGGTTTTAGAATCGGATTTTTGGGCTTGTTGCACATGGAGATTGTGCAGGAGCGACTTGAGCGCGAATATGATCTTGATCTTATTACTACAGCACCAACAGTTATTTACGAAATCTTAGACACTAAAGGCATTATTCATCATGTTGATAGCCCTTCTAAAATGCCTGAAAATCAAGCGATTGCAGAGTTTAGAGAGCCGATTATCACTGCTAATATTTTAGTAACGGACGAGTATGTAGGTGCGGTTATTAGTTTGTGCATTGAAAAACGTGGCATGCAAAAATCTATTACTTACATGGGTAGACAAGTGCAGTTGGTCTATGAGCTACCACTTAATGAAGTTGTGCTTGATTTCTTTGATCGTCTAAAGTCTGTATCTCGTGGCTTTGCCTCTATGGATTATCAATTTACACGCTATCAAGAATCGGATCTTATTCGCCTAGATATCATGATTAATCAAGAGCCTGTAGATGCTTTAGCACTTATTATTCATCGTGATGATTCTATACGTAAAGGTAGGGAGTTAGCCGAGAAAATGAAAGAACTAATTCCGCGTCAAATGTTTGATGTCGCTATTCAGGCTTGTATTGGTGTGAAGATTATTTCTCGTGCGAACGTGAAAGCGCTTAGGAAAAATGTAACAGCGAAATGTTATGGTGGCGATGTCTCACGTAAGCGTAAATTACTTGATAAGCAGAAAAAAGGTAAAAAACGTATGCGTAGTGTAGGTCGAGTAGATATCCCTCAAGAGGCGTTCTTAGCAGTGCTTCATATCGACTAAAAGCCTTACGATCTTAAGATAATAAGCGCTCTATGACAAACTTAGAGCCGAAATAGGCAACGACTAATAACCCAAATCCAATTTGAGTAGCGGTAATCGCTTGTTTTCCACGCCAACCAAAAGTGCTTCGTCCAATCACTAGTATTGCAAAAATACCCCAAGCAATGATCGACAAAATAGTCTTATGCATCAGTTGCTGTGCAAAGAAATTATCAATAAAAATAAAGCCACTAATTAAAGATAAAGTTAGCAGATAAAAACCAATTCTTAAATTTTGGAACAGTAATCTTTCCATGGTTTGCAGAGGCGGCAACTTATTAATAAAAACGTTAATACTACGATCATGAAGATGGCGCTCTTGAACTTTCAATAAGATTGATTGACATACAGCTAAAGCCAATAGGGCGTAAGCAGTTATTGATAAAAAAACATGTGAAGCGATACTTAAAGGAATGAGGTTATCGCCAGTATCTGGAAATAAAATACCAAACACCAATGACAAAGCTGCTAATGGATAAACCAAAATTCCCAGCGCATGTACAGGTTTAGAAATAGAAGAAAGGAATAGCAAAATAGCCACCAACCAGCCAACGAAAGACGTGCTATTTGCTAGTCCAAATACAACACCATCAGGCGTCCAAAAATTAGTAAAGGTAAGTGTTTGAGCAATAATAGCAAAACTAATGAGTAATGAGGTAGTTTGTTGGCGAGGATGCTTAAGTTCATTCTGGCTAAAAAAACGCATCAGCAAAAGGGCTGCAGCAAGGTAAGCTGATATTGCGAAATAAGATAAAAACATATTTAACTTGTTGGATTAATACAAGCTATTATAATACGATACTTTGATTCAATAATTGTAATAATGTTTGATAATTTAACCGAGCGCCTATCCAATAGTTTTAAAACCCTTCAGGGTAAAAGTAAACTTTCCCAGTCTAATATTAAAGAGGCTATTCGCGAAGTTCGTCGAGCTTTATTAGAAGCCGATGTAGCGCTTGAGGTTATCAAAGCCTTTTTGGATCGTGTACAAGAAAAAGCATTAGGTTTAAAAGTTGGCGAAGGACTCAACCCTTCCCAGGCTTTTATCAAGTTAGTTGAAACTGAATTAACCGACATTATCGGCGGTGAAAACAAAACCCTAGATCTTAAAACTCAACCGCCAGCAGTGGTTATGGTGGCAGGTCTTCAAGGTGCAGGTAAAACAACTTCTATCGCTAAGCTGGCGCACTATCTAAAAGAACGTGAAAACAAAAAAGTATTGGTCGTTAGTGCGGATGTTTATCGTCCAGCTGCTATTGAGCAGTTAGAGGTTTTAGCCAAACAGGTTGGAATAGATTTCTTCCCATCAAGTATTGATCAAAAGCCAGAAAAAATAGTTGCCGATGCTAAAAGACATGCGCAAAAACAATTTCATGACGTGCTTTTGGTTGATACTGCTGGCCGTTTGCATGTAGATAGTGAGATGATGGATGAAATTCAAATCTTGCAAAAACAAGTCAATCCTATTGAAACCTTATTCGTAGTTGACTCAATGACTGGCCAAGATGCAGCGCATACAGCCAAATCTTTTGCAGATGCATTGCCATTAACGGGTGTTATCTTAACTAAAACTGATGGTGATGCACGTGGCGGTGCTGCACTGTCTGTGCGCTATATTACTGGTAAGCCAATTAAGTTTTTGGGTGTTGGTGAAAAAATTGATGCGCTAGAACCTTTTCATCCAGATCGTATTGTTTCAAGATTATTGGGCATGGGTGATGTGTTATCTTTGGTGGAAGAAATTTCACGAAAAGTTGACCATAAAAAGGCAGAAAAATCCGTTAAAAAAATGGCCAAAGGTCAGTTTGATTTATCCGATATGCGTGATCAGCTCTTACAAATGGAGCAAATGGGTGGCATGGAAGCCTTGATGGATAAAATGCCTGGCATGGGGCAAATTCCTCAAAGTGTTAAAAATCAGATGATGGGTGGGGTGGATACCAAGCGTATGGTAGCCATTATTAATTCCATGACGCCCAAAGAGCGATCACATACCAAACTCATTAAAGGCTCTCGCAAAAACCGTATTGCCAAAGGCTCTGGCACCGGCCCACAAGACGTTAACAAGTTGTTAAAGCAATTTGAGAAAATGCAAAAACAAATGAAGAAAATGGGCGGCGGAAAAATGCAAAAAATGATGGCAAAAATGGCGGGTGCTCAAGGTGGAGAAATGCCAACGGGTATGCCAGATCTATCCAAGATGAAATTACCTGGTATCGGTGGTGGAAACAAATTTCCTTTTTAGAAAACACTTATAAAAATTTCGAAAATAATGCGAATTGCAATATTTCTAGATTTAAAAGACATTAATCACCCTTAAAAAGACTAATTTAAAGCCAAAAAAAGCATTTTTGAGTGGTTTTTATCTGAAATATTGCTGTTATAGTAAAGACTTATAATGCAATGACCATAATTTCGGAAATAATCGAAATGACTGGTTTCATCCCTAAATAACAAGTATTTTTTTATTCTGCAAGGCGAAGTTTGTAAAGTTTGATTGAGCATAATCAATCTATGCGATTGAAAATTTTAAAAATCTAACAAAACAGAAGGGAAAAATAAGAAGCTATTTTATTCGGTATCTGGCAGATTGAGCATGCGCTTGCAACCCTTCACCATCAGCAAGTGTTGCAGCAATTTCGCCTAAGACATTAGCGCCTTCATCAGATACCATGATTAAGCTTGATTTCTTTTGGAAGTCATAAACACCTAGGGGCGATGAAAAACGTGCTGTGCCAGATGTCGGTAAAACATGATTTGGACCTGCGCAATAGTCACCTAAAGATTCACACGTGTGACGACCCATAAATATTGCACCCGCATGTTTAATGCCGTCGAGCATGCTTTGTGGATCTTCAACTGACAACTCTAAATGCTCAGGAGCGATCTGATTAGAGATCTCAACTGCCTCATCCATGTCTTTGGTTAGAATAAGAGCGCCACGGTCTTTTAAAGCAGTGGCAATAATAGCCTTACGCTCCATTGTTGGTAATAATTTAGCGATACTCGCTTGAACTTGATCGATAAAATCTGCATCTGGACATAACAAGATAGATTGCGCATCTTCATCATGCTCAGCTTGAGAAAACAAATCCATAGCAATCCAATCAGGGTTGGTTTTACCATCACAAATAATCAAAATTTCACTCGGTCCAGCGATCATATCGATGCCAACTTGACCAAATACTGCGCGCTTAGCCGTGGCGACATAGATATTACCTGGGCCAACAATCTTATCAACTTTAGGAATAGTTTGCGTACCATAAGCAAGGGCTGCAACAGCTTGTGCGCCACCAACAGTAAAGACAGTGTCTACACCTGAAATATAAGCCGCAGCAAGTACTAATTGGTTAACAACGCCATCTGGGGTTGGAACCACCATAATAAGTTCTTCAACACCCGCTACCTTTGCAGGAATGGCATTCATAAGTACTGAAGATGGATAAGCAGCCTTTCCACCAGGAACATAAAGACCAACGCGATCAAGTGGTGTTATTTTTTGACCCAACATAGTACCGTTATCTTCAGTGTAAGTCCAAGTGGCTTGCTTTTGCTTTTGATGATAATTATTAACCCGATCAGCTGCTGTTTTTAATGCAGTTTTTTGTTTATCATCAAGTGTGTCATATGCCTCTTTTAAGGTTGATACTTTGATAGTTAGCTCACCTATATTACTAACACTCATTCTGTCAAACTGATTAGTATAGTCAACTAAGGCTTTGTCGCCATCAGTGCGAATATTAGCAATAATATCATCCACAGTTTTTGCAACATTTTTGTTAGATACAGCTTCCCAGGCGAGAAGCTTATTTAAATTATCTTGAAAATCTGACTGGGCTGATGAAAGCTTAGCGATCATAGACTTTTCTCAATAGCATCAACCCAAGATTTAATCGCTGTATTTTGAGTTTTAAACGAAGCACTATTAACTACCAGTCTTGAACTAATGTCTTCAATATGATCCAGCGGAATAAGGCCATTAGCTTTAAGTGTATTGCCTGTATCTACGATATCTACAATACAATGTGATAAACCAACCACAGGTGCTAATTCCATCGCACCATAAAGTTTGATGATTTCACAAGGCTGATCTTTTTGTTCAAAATATTTTTTTGCAGATTTAACATACTTAGTTGCTACTTTTAAAATATTACCTTGCTGGTAGTTTTCAGATTTAGCAGCCACCATAAGTCTACATTTAGCAATGCCTAAATCTAGCATTTCAAATAATCCATTAGCACCATGTTCAAGTAGTATATCTTTGCCAGTAATACCCATATCAGCAGCACCATGCTGAACAAAAACAGGTACGTCAGTGCCACGGATAATAACAACTTTAACATCATCAAGATTGGTATCTAGAATTAGCTTACGAGAGTTTAGTTCTTCGGCAGCAATTTCCAACCCGGCTTTTTTTAATAAAGGTAGGGTTTGTTCTAAAATTCTACCTTTAGATAGTGCAATGGTTAACATGATATTTCTCTCTAATCTTGTATGCGCTCAATTTGAGCACCTAATAATTTTAATTTTTCTTCAATGGTTTCATATCCGCGATCAAGGTGATAAACACGTTCGATTGTGGTTGTGCCTTTTGCTACCAAACCTGCAAGCACCAAAGAAGCTGAAGCTCGCAGGTCAGTTGCCATCAAATTTGCACCCGTGAGCAATTTTACACCTTTACAAATAACCGTGTTACCTTCTAAAGTTAGGTCTGCTCCCATACGAGATAGCTCTGGAATGTGCATAAAGCGATTCTCAAATATGGTCTCAGTGATAGCTGACTGACCATCTGCAATACAATTAAGCGCGCAAAACTGCGCTTGCATATCAGTTGGGAAATTTGGATAAACACTGGTTTTAACATTAACCGCTTTAGGGCGTTTCCCCTTCATATCCAGTGTAATTGTATTGTCGCTACAATCAATTTCAGCGCCGGTTTCTTTAAGTTTATCAAGTACAGATTGCATGGATTGGTGGCGAACGTTTTTGAGTGTTACTTTGCCACCAGTAATAGTCGCTGCAATTAAATATGTTCCCGCTTCGATACGATCAGGGCAAACGCTATGACTAGCGCCAGATAAACTAGAAACACCTTCAATAGAAATTATAGAGGTGCCTGCGCCTGTTATTTTGGCGCCCATCTTAATTAAACAATTAACCAGATCAATAATTTCTGGCTCTTGAGCAGCGTTATCAATAGTGGTTAAGCCTTTTGCTAAGGTTGCTGCCATTAGAATATTTTCAGTGGCAGTGACGCTGACTTGTTCAAAATGTATATCAGTGCCAATAAGCTGATCCGTGGTTGCATATATATAACCATTTTTGACATGAATTTTAGCGCCCAGATCTTCTAGAGCTTTTAAATGTAGGTTAACAGGTCGGGTACCGATAGCACAACCACCTGGTAAAGAGATTTTAGCTTCTTTGTATTTTGCCAACATTGGCCCAAGCGCCAAGATTGATGCACGCATAGTTTTAACTAAATCATATTCGCCAGTAAACTTTGTTAGTTTTGAAGAATCTATATATAAAGAATTATCAGACTCAAGAATAAATTCTGCACCCATGTCCATTAATAATCTAAGTGTGGTTGAAACATCACTTAAATGCGGGGTGTTTTTAAGATTTATGGGACCATCTGCTAAAATTGAAGCAAATAAGATTGGCAAAGCAGCATTTTTAGAACCGGCAATCTTAACGGTACCGTTAAGAGGTTTGCCACCCTTAATAACCAGTTTATACATTATTTTTTATTTAGTCTTTGGATAGTTTTTTTAATCAAACTATCCAAGCCTTTACGTTTAATATGTGAGTTAAATTGTGCGCTGTAATTTTGCACAACACTGACGCCAGCAAATACAACGTCATATATCCTCCAGCGATCATTTCGAATCATTTTTAAGGTAACTACAGAAGGTTTAGCACCTGCATTTGGCTTAATTTCTA